>SVKS01000077.1 GCA_015068345.1 Oscillospiraceae bacterium | reverse complement strand
AGGCGGGTTATAGGGGGCTGCCCATCAATCAAGCCGAGTGTGAACGAGTGCTAAGTCGAAACCTATCGTTGGAAGGCGAAGAATTTGAAGAAAGACTGGTTATGGAAAGAAGACGGTATGAGGATACCTGGAAAATCATCCGTTCGGCCGACCACCTTTGGTATTTCCGTAATGCGGTGTTTGATGTGATGATGGAAGAGTCCCTTCGCTACTTCGCCGGAGATATCACAGCCAAACAAGCCGCCGACTACGTACAAAACCGCGTGTCCCTCTACCTTGCAGAGCAGGGATAGGGATCACATATTCTCCCTCCCATCCATGACCATACCCTCCATGGGTGGGCAACCCAAAATCCGATGCCTGGCATCGGATTTTGGCGTTTTGGGGGCTTGGGTGAAAAGACCCCGGATTACCGGGGAGAAAAGGGGGGGACGGGTGGCCCTACGGATGTCTGCCACAGATCGGTTTTTGCGCAATACATAGCCTGCCGCGACCGGGCGGTTGGATATCCAGAATTTACCGGGAACAAAAGGAGGAAATCTGCGTCATACTAAAAGGACGGTCGAAAAACCTTGAAAAAAAGGTGTAAGTGTGTTACAATACCGGGGTATGGAATCCAAAAAGAAAGGGACAGCCGGGGATATCCTCCGGGTGCTTGCAACGTGAGAATGAAACGATTCAATTGGATACGCATCATCGCCTTGATGATGGCACTTTTGCTCTTTACCGCCTGTGGGAAGGCAACCACCGTTCCGGGAGATTTTACCGACGAGGACGAGACCGCCGTTGAAACCCTGCTTCAAAATGGAACCTCCCTTTATAAGGAAGACTTGCCGGAAGGGGAGGCCCCCATGATCATTCCGGAGGAGGAACAGAGAAAGCTTGGCCAGACCGGCACCGTCACCGGCCAGGGGAACATTCCCCTGAAGGTGCGGATGGACCTGGATCCCGAAAAAAAGATGGTGGCACTCACCTTTGACGACGGCCCCAGCGAATATACCGACCGGGTTCTGGATGCCCTGAACAAGGTTGGCGGCAAGGGTACCTTCTTTGTGGTGGGTGACCGGCTGGGGGAAACCGGCAAAGCCCGGGTCCGCCGGATCATCGAAGAGGGCCACGAAATCGGAAGCCACACCTGGAAACACTCCAACCTGAGCAAGCTTGGACATGAAGCGGGAAAGAACGCCATCGGATCGGTGGAGGAGGTTATCGAAGAAATCGGTGCCGAATTCAACTATGAAATGAACGTATTCCGTCCCCCTTACGGTGCAGTGAACTCCACCGTGAAGGAGGTTGCCGCCGATATGAAGCTTGCCATCATGTACTGGTCGGTGGATACCCTGGACTGGAAACACCGTACTGCCAGCAAAACGGTTGCCAACGTCAAGTCGGAGGTGACCAACGGCTCCATCGTTCTCTTCCACGACATTTATGATCCCACCGCCGATGCGGTGGAGGAAATTATTCCCTGGCTTGTGGACCAGGGGTATCAGCTTGTCACCTGTTCCGAATTGCTTTATTACCAAAACGACGGCGCCACTGCCGGTAAGATCTACTACAATACCTGATCGCATTGGACCGGGGTGCCGCGTTTTGGCGGTACCCCTTTCCCGTTTCTTAAGGAATCTTAAGAAATTCCCTGTTTTTTTCTTCATAATTCCGCAGTATACTGTATGGTGGAGAAAGGAGGAGGTGAATTTCGGTCAAAAAAGAGATGAACTTTTGAAAAATAGTTGTACTGGGGCGGGGATTGTGGTATAATAACGGAATAGATAAGGAGAATTGTATGGCTCAGCGTGTGGATATTCTTGGCGTACAATTTGATAACGTGACCCGAACCGAAGCGGTGGAACGCGCTCTTACCCTGGCCGCGGGGGAAAAACCTTGCATGATGGTGACGCCCAACCCTGAAATTTTGTGGGAAGGGATTCATAATCCTGACTTATATCAGGTTTTGACCCGAGCCGATTTGGTTCTGCCCGATGGCATTGGCATTTTGATTGCCTCCCGCATTCTTGGCACCCCCATTGCACAAAAGGTTGCCGGGGTGGAAGTAGGGGAGGAGATTTTGCGTCTTTCCGGATCTCGAGGCTTGAAGGTGACCTTCTTTGGCGGAAAACCCGGTGTTGCGGAGGAAGCTGCCCGGCGTATGACCCAAAGGTACCCCGATTTAGAGATAGCAGGCTGTTTTAACGGCTATTTCAAGGATGCCGATGAGGTTCTGCCCCAAATTCGGGCGGCCGGAGGGGATATCCTCTTTGTCTGCCTGGGTGCCCCCAAGCAGGAACTGTTTATCCGGGATCATATGCACGAAACCGGTGCCAAACTGCACCTGGGACTTGGCGGATCGCTGGACGTGTATGCCGGCAACGCCATCCGGGCCCCCCGATGGATGATCAAAATCGGGCTGGAATGGTTTTACCGCCTGCTGAAACAACCCAAAAGACTGGGACGGATGATGAATATTCCCCGTTTCCTGCTTTATACCCTGAAAATTCGACTGTTTGGCAACAAGAAAGGGAACTGACATGGCAAAAACGATCGTACTGGAAGGCATCGACGGCTCCGGCAAGTCTACCCAGTTTGCCCTGGCCCGGGAAGCCCTGAATCGGCTTGGAGTTCCCAACGTCAGCTACAAATTTCCCCGCTACGACACCCCCTCAGGGGCCAACGTGCGCCGCTACCTGGATGGAGATTTTGGGTCCCGACCGGAGGACGTGGGGGCTTATGCCGCTTCCGCTTTCTATTCGGTGGACCGGGTGGCATCCTTCCGCAGTGAATGGCACACCTTTTACGAAGAGGTGGAAAATGGGGTGGTTCTTCTGGACCGATACACCCCCAGTAACGCCGTGCACCAGGGGGCCAAGCTTCCTCCGGAAGAGAGGAAGGCCTACTACGATTGGCTGTATCATTTTGAATTCACCATGCTGGGTTTGCCCAAACCCGATGCGGTGCTCATTTTGAAGGTACCCCCGGCATATTCCCGCAAGCTGACCCATGCCCGGGGCGCTGAGGATATCCACGAGAGGGATCAGACCTACATCGAAAAGTGCTATGCTTCCATGATGGAAGCCGCCGATTACTATGGCTGGGATATGATCGACTGCGTGGAAGGGGAGAAACTCCTTCCCATTGATGTCATTCATGAAAAGGTCATGGCAAAGATACTGGGAGTCCTGGGACTTTCCAAATAAAAAGAGCGGGATCGCTCCCGCCCGGTGGCTACGCTGCCCGATTCAGCAGACGTAACCGTTATGTCCGCCGCAGTTCTGGCAGCAATTGAAGTACCAGATCAGAATCAGTGCCACCACGATCAAAACCAGGGTGCACTGATCGGACAACAGTTCACACAGACACATTCCGTTCACCTCACTACCCAAATCGTTTTACGGGATACACACCATACTATGTTTCCTGGGGTTTGGGTGTGACAGGAAGGGAGGAATTTACCATCGCAACCAAACGTACAAAAGCATCCATTTACCGGGACCTGGCGGAAGAGAGGGAAAACGAGGTCGTTTACGAACCCCGGCGGGGGCAAACCCTGCTTTCCGGCTGTCTGGCTTCGGTGCGATATGTGGTGATGCTCTTTGCTGTGTCGATTATGCTTTCCGCGTTGCTTCTCTCCTTTGCAAACGACCTGTTTGCCTTTGTCAAGGACGAGGATAAGCAGATCAACCTGACCGTTTCTGCAAGTGACGACGTGGTTGACATTGCAAAAAAGCTCAAGGATGGGGGTATCATTCAATACCGCTTCCTGTTCCGGCTTTTCATGCGTATCACCGAAAATGACGAAGAAATCGTTCCCGGTGATTATGAAATCAAGGCGACCATGGACTATCGGGCCATCAGCAAGGCCATCGGACCCAAAGTCAAGCCCCGGGAAAGCATCGACGTGGTCATTCCCGAAGGCTACTCCCAGGAAGAAATCTTCCTTCTTCTGGAGGAGAAGGGGGTTTGTGCCGCAAGCGATCTGCGGGATGCGGCGAAGAATTACGAATTCAAATATAGCTGGCTGGAAGGCTTCCCCAATGATGAAAAGCGTCTGGAGGGATTCCTCTTCCCTGACACCTATACCTTCTATATTGATGACAATGCCCCCCGCGTACTGGGGAAATTCCTTGCCAACTTCAATCGCAAGTATGACGTTGACTTCAAAACACGGGTGGAGGAACTGGAAACCAACCTCTACGATATCGTAACCATTGCGGCCATGATTGAAAAGGAAGCCAAGTACGATGAGGACCGTCCCTACATTTCCTCGGTCATCTACAACCGTCTGGCAAGCAAAAACTTCCCCTATCTGCAAATCGATGCCACGGTGCTTTATGCCATTGGGGAACACAAGGACGTGATTTCCTCTGCCGATTTGGCATTCGATAGTCCCTACAACACCTATGTGACCAAGGGCTTGCCTAAGGGCCCCATTTGTAACCCCGGCCAGGAATCGCTGGCAGCGGCCCTGTATCCCGAAGAAACCGGATATTATTTCTACGTCGCAAAACCCGACGGAACGCATATTTTCACAAAGACCATTTCTCAGCATAACAAAGCCATTGCAGAAGCGAAGAAGCTCTGGGCAGAAGTGGAAGCGGAAACCCAGAACTGAACGTAAGGAGGCCCATTTGAAAAAACAACTGGACAGTTCGATCCGAAATCGTGTGATCTCCGGCGTCATTGTTGTCTTTGCGGCGGTGGGGCTCTATTTCCTGTTCCAGAACGTTTCGGGCATCGTGAAGGTTACCGATACGGTGATGGGAGTGATGCAGCCCTTCATTTTTGGGCTGGCCTTTGCCTTCATTGTCAATCTGCCTATGGTATTTCTGGAAAATCGTTTCCTGAAATTGGCTGAAAAAAGAAAAAAGCCCGGGAAGAAGGTTAATCGCAAGGCCATTCGTGCCCTTTCGCTTTTCCTCGCCCTGCTGATTCTGTTTTTCGCCGTGACCCTATTCCTGGTTCCCATTATTCCACAGCTTGTGGCCAGTGTGGAAACCTTCGTTGGCAATATCACCGATTATATCGACCAGCTGGATGCCTTCGTTGCGAATCTGGTGGAACGGTTCCATCTGGATCCCGACATTGTGGAGGGCCTTCTTCCCAGCTTTGACAAGTTGGTGGATTACGTGGTGGATCTGCTTTCGGGTTCGATTCCCCAGGTGGTGAACTTTACTTCACAGATCACCTCTGCCGTACTGAACGTGGTGGTAGGGTTGATTGTATCCATCTATTTTCTCTACTCCAAGGAAACCTTTTTTGGCCAGGCCAAAAAGGTTCTTTATGCCATTTTCAAGCGGGAAACCGCCGGAAAGATCATCCGCATTGCAGGGCTTTCCAACCGTACCTTTACCGGATTTGTTTCCGGAAAGATCATTGATTCGCTGATCATCGGTGTGCTCTGCTTTGTGGGGCTCACTGCTATGAAGATGCCCTATACCCTTTTGATTTCGGTTATCGTGGGTGTCACCAACGTGATTCCCTTCTTTGGCCCGATCTTTGGGGCGATTCCCTCTACCCTGATTGTTCTCCTGGTGGATCCCTTGAAGGCTCTGCTTCTTTTGGTGTTCATCATTGCGCTCCAACAGTTTGACGGCAATATCCTCGGCCCCCGGATTCTGGGGGATTCCACAGGGCTTCCCACCCTGTGGGTGATGTTTGCCATCATCGTTGGGGGAGGACTTTTCGGTTTTGTGGGCATGCTGGTAAGCGTTCCGACCTTTGCGGTGATCTATACCCTCACCCGGGAAGGAATCGGTGCAAGATTGAAAGCCAAGGGCCTTTCGCCCTTGACCCAGGATTACAAGTCTCCGGGTGCCATTGCGGATGTGGTTCCGGAAGAAAAACCAACAAATGAAGAGACACCCAATTCCTGATGGAATCGGGTGCTATGGAGGATTCATATGATCCTGAAGATTGTGACGGCCCTTGTGTCGCTCTTATCCATGGGATATGGTGTTTACCTTCTGATTACTGCTTTGCCGGGCTTCCTGAAGGCAAAGCCCCTTTTGGGGGACCCCAAGGCTAGTCCCCGCCGTTTTGCCGTGTTGCTCCCCGCCCGCAACGAAGAGGGGGTTATCACCGAAAGCGTAAAATCCCTTGTGGAACAAAATTACCCCAAAAACCTGTTTACCGTTTTTGTCATTCCCAATAATTGCACCGACGACACCGCAGGTGCTGCCCTCCGAGCCGGAGCGACTATCATGCATTGCAGCGGCCCGGTGAAAAATAAGGGGGACGTGCTTTCCGATATTCTGGAACAGCTTCACCGGAAGGGGGAGTACGATGCCTACGTGGTGTTCGATGCGGATAACCGGGTGGACCCTGATTTCCTCAAGGAAATGAACAAGGCCTTTGCCGCAGGATATGACGTAGCCCAGGGATACCGGGAGGCAATCAATGCCAATGCCAGCATGGTTTCGGCCTCCTATGCGGTCTATTATTGGATGGACCACTATTTCTTCACCCAGGGTCGATGGAACCTGGGGGGGTCAGCCCTGGTCAATGGGACCGGATTTGCCTTCTCGGATGCTGTTTACAGCCGCCTGGGAGGATGGCCCACCCAGACGCTCACCGAGGACATTGAGTTTTCCGGCATCTGCGCCCGGGAGGAAACCCGGATTGCCTGGGTACCCAAGGCAATTACATATGACGTTCAGCCCGAAACCCTCAGCGTGGCCTGGAAACAGCGTATGCGCTGGACGGTGGGCATGTACCAGTGCATCAGAACGCTGGTTCCCACTCTGCTTCGGAGTGGATTTGTGGATAAGACGAAACGCTGGCCCAAACTGGATATGGCACTTTTCTATTGCTTCCCCATTTTTGGGCTTTTAAGCTGTGTAACCGTATTGCTGCAGGCCATTGTATTTGGCTGTGGGGAGGGATTCATTGCCACCTTGTTCTTCTTCGTCAGCACGGTGGGTGGAGTCCTGAATGCGACGTTGTTTATGTCGCTGGTGGCGGTGATCAGCATTCTCCGTGCCAAGGGTAATTTCAAAAAGGGAGCCCTGGGCATTATCGGTTTTCCGATTCTGATGCTTTCCTGGATCCCCATTGCGGTGGCCTGTATGTTCAAGCGGGATCAAAAGTGGGAATCCATCAACCACGTATCACACAAACACGACAAAATTACCAATCGTTAATATACTTAACCATGTTATGGCGAACGCCAGGGAAAGAGGTTTGCTATGAGTGAAACAAGAAAAAGCCTGAAGATCATCGATAAAAACGTGGATCTGCAGAGCAAGCGCGGTATCGGTGCCCTGTTGGAGGATATCACCGGCGAAAGCGAAAAGCTGATTTACCCCATTCAAAGCAATGAGGAAGAAGTCTTTTACGAAGAATTGAAGCGGGTGGAACATGAATTCCTGCCCAGAATCGAAGGGTATATTCATGGGGCTGACCGTATGTATGCCTTGACCGGCCCCCAGGAAGGGGACGTGCTTGCAGAGCACAAGGAAAAGCTTTCGGTGAAGGTTGTCATCGAAATGTGCAAGGATTTGGCAGATACCATGGAAGTACTCCACGAAGAGGGCTTTGGGTTCAATGGTCTCTCGGTTCGGGATATTCTGGTGAATGAAAACGGACTGGTTCTTCCTCCGCCGGCATTCCCTGCGGATGACGACGTAATTGAGATGGACTTTGCTTCGGTGGGTGGTATTTGCTACGAACTGCTTTGCGGTATCGAGTACAAGCCCGGTACGGTCATTTCTCCCGACACCATTCCCGACAGCGTACCCTTCTATGCCCAACGGGTGATCATCAATGCTACCAGCAAAGATCCTGACCTGGTTTATACCGAAGCGAAGGATTTGATTCGGGATTTTGCCAATAAGAAGAAGCCTGCCGTCCGGGAAAAGAAGGCCCACGTGGCTGCCCCGGCAAAGCAGGCACCCCGGAAGGCCGCTCCTGCTCCGATCCCTGTGATGGAACCGGAAGAAGATGAGGAAGACATCATGGCAAAGGTGTGGGAACAGGCCCATGCCAAAAAGCAGCAGGAAGCTCCTGCCCCCTCTCCCGTGGCTGCTGCTCCGGTTGCCGCCGCAAAGTCGGCTTCCGGCTGGGAAAACCCCTTTGATATGGGGGATGCACAGCCTGCTGCCGCCCGTCCTGTAAGCCGTGCCACCGAATACGCCCGGACCATGCAGGATGCGCCCCAGAAGAAAGTATACGTCAATCGGGATGAACCGACCCAGGCACCTGTGGCTCCCGCCGCCCGTCCGGTCCAGACTCCGACTCCCACACGAAAGAAAGAGAATACGATGGCTCCTAAGAAAAGACGCAGAAGAAAGAATAAGAATGTTATGCCCCTGGTCGCAATCGGCGCCGGTGCGGTTGCCCTTGTGGTGCTGGTGGTGGTGCTTTGCATCGCTCTGTTTGGCGGAAACAAGTATGGCAAGGTGATGGACCGGGTGGAAGAAGCGGTATTGGCCGGAAATTACGCCGAAGTCAATTCCCTCACCGCAGAAGCCAAGGAAATCGAAGCCGGTCGCCTGGCTGCCTACTATTACGAAGCACTGGCTTTGTACAAGCAGGAACAGTACGCCGAAACCATCAGCTACATCGAAGGCAACATTATGAAGAAGAGCTTCGATATTGAACCGGGCGAAGAGGCCATGCACCAGAATATCTACTACATGCTGGGCTGCTCCTACTTCCAGACCGGCGACTATGAAAACGCCTACAAGAAGCTTTCCAGCGCGGAAAGCAAGGGCTATGATGCCGCTCTGGTAAATGCCAAGCTGGCCCTGTGTGCGGTTGCCCTGGATAACGGTACCGCCCTGGCGGAAGTGATGGCCAAGGAAGCCATGGGGGACGCCGGCAAGGCTTACACCGAAGCGGTTGCCCTGGAAACTGCCGGTGACTTCAATGCCGCCGCCGTTAAGTATTATGAAGCAGCCAACCTGCAGGAAGGCAAGGTTGCCGATTACTGCATCATCAAGACGGTAGAATGCTATGCCGCCGCCGATGATTATGATTCGGTTATCAACTCCTGCACCAATGCCCTCCAGCCCGGTATCTCTTTGAAGCTGGCCGGTAAGCTGTGGGAAGAAAAGGCAGATGCCGAACGGGAAAAGGCAGTTGCCAACAACGATCCGGGTGATCTCTACCGGACCGCCATCAAGAGCTACGAAACCACCGCCGCCCTGGTGGGGGATGAAGGTGCCATGAAGTGCTACTACTACATCGGTGAGTGCTATCTGCGTCTGCGGGACACCCAGGCTGCCCAGGATGCCCTGATGAAGGTGTATGAGGGTGGCGATGAAACCTACTCCGAACGGGCCCATGCCTTGATGAAGGTCAATGGCGTCCTTCCGGAGGAACTTGAAAATACATCTACCACTGTCGAATAAAACACTTGCCAAACGCATAAATTTCGTGTACAATAAGGGTAGTAAAGAGAGGTGAACATTATGTCCGGCGATACCGTCAAGTTTGACGTCACGAAAGCAAGAAAACTGGAGTATAAAATGGTTCTCAAGCAGGTGTATGACGCTCTGGAGGAAAAGGGATACAACCCTCTGGACCAGATCGTCGGGTATCTGCTCTCCGAAGACCCGGGTTATATTACCAATCACAAAAACGCAAGAAGTTTGATCCGCCGTATGGATCGGGACGAACTTTTGGGCGAAATCGTGCGTTGCTATCTGGATAAAGAATGAAATGAAGCATGGGGCATCCGTTTGGGTGTCCCATGTTTTTCGGAGGAAATGAAAGATGATCAAGATTCCCCTTGGGAAGACCGGCATTCTGGTGCCGCCCCTTTGTTTTGGTACTCTGACGGTGAGCCCGTTGCAGGCAAATCTTCCCCATGAGGCGGCGGGGGAATTGCTTGCCTATGCCTTTGAACGGGGTATCACCTTTTTGGATACTGCCCAATACTATGAAAATTATCCCCATATCCGCGCAGGCTTGGATCGTACGCAAAGCGACGTGGTGGTGGCCACCAAAACCTATGCCTACGACAAGGCGGGTGCCGTGGCGGCTGTGGAGGAGGCCAGAAGGGCGCTGGGACGGGATGTGATCGATATTTTTCTGCTTCACGAACAGGAAAGCATTCATACCCTTCGGGGCCATTGGGAAGCTTTGGAAACTCTGTGGGATTACAAAGCACGGGGGATAATCCGGGCAGTGGGGATTTCCACCCACCGGGTCAGCGGTGTCCGGGGCGCGATTGAGGTGGGATTGGATGTGATCCATCCCCTGATCAATCGGGTGGGCTATGGTATTATGGATGGTACCCGGCAGGACATGGAGAATGCGTTGATGGATGCCGCTTCCGCAGGGATCGGTATTTATAGTATGAAATCCCTGGCGGGAGGCAACCTGTTCCGGGAAGCGGAGGAAAGCTTGCGCTATGCATTTTCTCTGCCCTACGTGCAATCCCGGGCGATCGGTATGCAAAGCCGGGATGAGGTGGATGCGAATATCCACTTTGCCACAACCGGTAGCTTTACAGAGGCACAGAGGGATGCACTGGCGGCAAAAAGACGAAGAATGATTGTGGAAGAAGAATGTCGCGGATGTGGAAAATGTGTTGCACGATGCGGGCAAAATGCCGTGAAAATAGAAACGGATACAAAAAAAGCAGTAATTGATAATAAAAAGTGCGTTATGTGTGGCTACTGCGCAAAAATCTGTCCCGAATGTGCAATAAAAATAATTTGACAAAAGATATAAAAGTGTGGTATACTGTAATTTGTAAACTCATACAACCGATCCGAAAGGAGCGTGGTTCGTAAACAGGGACGAAATCGAGTTTGAGAAAGGAAGAGAGTTCAGATGTCCGATGTAAAAAATAACGGTATCCTGATGTACAAGGGGAAACCGTTGATTCGTAAAGACAATTTACTTTACTATGGTTTTTTTGATGATAGCCATATCATTATGATGCAGGTCATGGAAAGCAAGGAAGAAAAGGATGCCAAGTTTGCCACACGGGTCCGTGTAGAACTGCAATCCACCGATCCCAATGTAAAATACCGGGATCGCGTCCTGAAAAAGACCGAAAAACCTGGACTGTTCACCGCCATGGACGTGGCTTCGGTGTGGCTGGAACGGGCATTGACCAGCAAGTAAAAGAAAAGCGTAAACGGGAGCCGGATCCCCAAGACCGGCAAGCTCTTAACCTTTACATCGAAAGGGAACGACCAGCCCCTTTTGAAAAACGAGCGTATCACCTCCGAAGGTTGGGCTTTTTGCGCGCGAGAGGAATACTGATTGGAAAGCCGGCTCTTTCAACTTTTCGATCAACCCGCGCTACATAAGAAAGGATTCCAATGAAAAAGACAAGAAGTGTTGCCATGCTTTTATGCCTGGTAACCATCCTCACTTTGTTCATGAGCATTCCCGCCTTTGCCGACGAAAACGGTGTCGACAAGGTTACCCTGGGTAAGGTCACGGCCAACGCCCTGAACCTGAGACAGGAAAAAAGTACCTCCTCCAAGGTTCTGACGGTCATTCCGGAAGGAACCAAGATTGCCATCGCCGAAAAAGACGGTGATGGTTGGAGCAAGGTCATGATCGGCGGCTACGTAGGCTACGTCAGCAGCAAGTATATCACCACCCTGGAGGACGGGGATGCCAACCTGTCCTACGGCAAGCTGGTGGGTGAAGTCGTGTACGTCCGGGAGGGTCCGGGTACCAGCTATCCCATCGAAGCAGCCCTGGTGGAAGGCAGTTACATGAAGATCACCGGTATTGAAAAGGGCTGGTTCAAGGTGGAAACCCTGGGCGGCAAGTATGAAGGGTACATGCATCCCAACTACATTCTCCCGGTGAAGCGTACCGAAGTGGAAGGGGAGCCTGAGCCCGAACCGAAAAAGACATCCAGTTCTTCCTCCAGCAGCAAAAAGACCAGCTCCTCCAATAAGCAATCCAGCTCCGGTGCAACCAAAGCGGATAAGCTGATCAGCATTGCCAAGCAGTATCTTGGTGTGCCCTACGTTTGGGGCGGCGCCAGTCCCAAGGGATTTGACTGCGGCGGCTTTACCAAGTATTGCTACAACAAAATCGGTACCAAACTGCCCCACACCGGCCAGTATAACTATGGTACCAAGGTGAAATACTCCAACCTGAAGAAGGGCGACTTGGTGTTCTTCAGCAGCAGTGGCAGCAGATCCATCAGCCACGTGGGTATCTATATCTCTGGCGGCAAGTTCATTCATGCATCTTCCCCCGGGGACGACGTGAAGATCGATACCCTGGCTTCCGGTTACTATTATTCTCACTTTGTGACCGCACGCCGCATTCTCAAGTGACAAAAGCAAATAAAAAACCATCGGATTTTGCATCCGATGGTTTTATTTTGTTCGGAATCAATAGCCGATGGATTTGAGGTATTCCCGGGTGAGTTTCGCGGCTTCCAGCATGGTGCGGCCGACACCGTTATCCTGTTCGTAAATGAAGGTGTCGCAACCCGAGGCAATGCCTGCTTCCATGATGGACTTAATATCCTGAATACCGTAACCCAGGGGACGGAGCTCCAGGGTCTCCCGATCCAGAGGGGAGGCGGAATAAAAGTCCTTCAGGTGGATGACCGGGGTCTTGCCGGAATATTTCTGAATGTAGGACACCGGGTCGTAACCGGCAAATTTCACCCAGCAGGTATCAAACTGGGGCTGGAGCAGGGGGGCCGGCAGACGCTCATAAAGCACGTCTAAGGGAATCTTGCCATCCACCTTTTCGAATTCGAAGCTGTGGTTGTGGTAAAGAACCTGGAGTCCGGCGGCGTTGCATTTTTCAATGGCGGCACGCAGAACCTCCAGATTGGCTTCGAAGTCGGGGTGGCCGTAACGGAATTCCTCCGGCAGGGAAGGGAAGGTGTAGTATTTGGCGCCGATGGTCAGGAGGTAGTCGATGGTGGCATCGATCTTGTCCGGGGCGGCGGCCTGGATACCAAGGTGGGAGGAAGGAGCGGAAAGACCAAGGGAGTCCAGCTTCTTCTTCATTTCGCAGGCGGGGATATCTCCGTAGCCGGCGAATTCCACCGCATTGTAGCCCATTTCGGCTACCTGCTCCAGGGTGCCGAAAAAGTCCTTGGCGGTATATTCCCGCAGGGAGTAAAGCTGAATGCCAATATTAAGCTTCATAATACAGATTCCTTTCGTTTATTTCAGGAAGAGTTCGATAACCGGCACCAGGCTGTGGGGCTTTACCGGCGGGATCTCCAGAACCAACAGATCGTCAGCCTGGGCGGCA
>SVKS01000076.1 GCA_015068345.1 Oscillospiraceae bacterium | reverse complement strand
CTCCGGTTCGGCCTGCACCTCTGGCTCTCTGGACCCCAGCCATGTGCTTCTGGCCATCGGTCGGGTCCACGACATTGCCCACGGTTCCCTGCGGCTGACCCTTTCGGGAGACACCACGGAGGAAGAGATCGATTATACCATTGCCGCCGTGGCGGAGGCGGTGGAATACCTCCGAAGCATTTCTCCCATCTGGCGGGATCTGGTAAGCGGTAAAAAAGAATTCATCATCAAGTGAGGTAACGAATATGGCATTATACAGTGAAAAGGTTATGGATCATTTCCGCCATCCCCGAAACGTGGGTGCTCTGGAAAACCCCGACGGCGTGGGGGAGGTTGGCAACGCCAAGTGTGGCGACATTATGAAGATCTATCTGAAAATTGACGGAGATATTATTACCGACGTGTCCTTCGAGACCTTCGGCTGCGGCAGCGCCATTGCCGCAAGCAGTATGGCCACCGAGCTGATCAAGGGCAAACCGGTGGCGGATGCCCTGACCCTGACCAACAAGGCGGTGGTGGAAGCCCTGGATGGACTTCCCGGTCACAAGATCCATTGTTCGGTGCTGGCGGAGGAGGCCATCAAGAAGGCCCTGCAGGACTATTTTGACCGAAACGGCATGGAGTACGACAAGTCCCTCTTCCCCGACTGCGAAAACTGCGACCATTGCGACCATCATTGATTTAGCTTGCTATTCTGGCAAAAATGGCGTATAATCAAGCAAAGAAACCAAGGAGGATGGGGCAATGATGATATCTACACGGGGGCGCTACGCCCTGCGGGTCATGCTGGATCTGGCGGAGCACCGGGACGAGGGGTATATTGCCATGAAAAAGGTAGCCCAGCGCCAGGGGTTATCGCTGAAATACATGGAAAAGATTATGCCAGCCCTTTCCAAAAGCCATTTTGTGGAGGGAATCCAGGGGAAAAGCGGGGGCTACCGCCTGTCCCGGACCCCGGAGGAATACCGGGTGGGGGATATCCTTCGCCTGGCGGAAGGAGACCTGGCTCCGGTGGAATGCGCCGGCTGTAACGGCGGCGAATGTGACCGGGCCGGGGAGTGCCGCACCAAACCCATGTGGCAGGAATTCCACAATTTGGTGAACAATTACTTCGACGGCATCACCCTGGCGGACCTTTTGAAGTAGGGAGAATAGAAGAACAAACAATGAGGACCACCCCGATTAGTTGGGGTGGTCCTTTTTGGATGTGTTAAATTAGAATTCAGGAACCAGAACCTCTTTGCCGTTCTGCATGGCGGAGATGTGGGCACAGAGCCCGGCGGCTGTAATATTGGCTCCAAGAACCTCGTCGATCCAGGGCTTACGGCCCTCCAGAATGCTGGTGACGAATTCGTGGACCAGGTGGGGGTGGCTGCCGTGGTGGCCGCCGCCGTGCCCCTTTTCCAGGGAGAGCTGGGGGTTCAGGGGATCAAAGTCGCCGCCCACCGTGTACCGCTGAATCGATTCGGGAAGGGATTTGTGGTAATTGGGAAGCTCGATCTCCTCCACAATATCCCGGGAACCCCGGATACCGGGGATAGCCGGGTCGGAGGTGGTAACAAAGGGCTTGTCCCCATCCGAGAAGCCCCATTCGAAGCTTGCCTTACTGCCGTAAACAAACAGACCCTCCTGGTAAGAGCGGGCGGTTTCGAACAGGCTTCGGGTGGCTTCGGCCTTCATGCCGTTTGCAAAATCGAAAAGGGCGCATTCCACCGGGTAGGGGTTGCCGTATTGGGTGTGGAGTGCGGGATCCATGGTGCCCGAGCCGAAGCAATGGACCCGCTGGATCCGGGAGCCCGAAAGGGCCACCATGGGGCCGATGGCGTGGGTGCCGTACCACATAGGAGGAAGCCCCAGCCAGTAGGAGGGCCAGTTCACCATATCCTGGTAATGGCTGCCCCGCATGAACTGAATGCGGCCCAGCTTGCCCGATTCCAGCATTTCCTTCACGTAAAAATACTGGTAGGTATAGAGGGTGGTTTCCATCATCATGTAGTTTTTGCCGGAACGGCGCACGGCATCGGTGATGCGCTGGAGATCCTGCAGGCTGGTGGCCATGGGAACGGTGCAGGCGCAGTGCTTGCCGCTTTCCAAAACCGCCACCGTCTGATCGGCGTGGAGGGGGATGGGGGTTACCAGATGAACGGCATCCAGGGATTTGTCGGCCAAAATGGCCTCGAAGCTTTCGTAGGGGACCGCATGGGGATGGGCTTTCTGCATATCCGAAAGAAGGTCAGGGTTGGTATCGTAGATACCAACGAATTCCACGTCGGGATGATCCAGCCAGATGGGAAGGAAGCTGCCTCCGAAGCCCATGCCAACCAGGGCAATACGCAGTTTTTTCATGTGATCTTCCTCTCTTTCTTTATTCCATGTATCCGCCCTGCATGGGGGATACGGCGTGCTCCGAAAAGAGCTTCAGGACGCCGCTGGGATATTTGGGTTCCTTGGGATGCCAGGCGGCGCGGCGGGCTTTCAGGATCTCCTCCATTTCGGCGGGGGTTTTGGGTTCCCCCTTGACCCCCACGATCTCCAACTTGCGTTCCGGAATATCAATATGGATCAGGTCACCCTCTTCCACCAGGGCTATGGGGCCGCCCTCAGCGGCTTCGGGGGAAACGTGGCCGATGCTGGGCCCGGTGGAGGCACCCGAGAAGCGTCCGTCGGTGATGAGGGCGATGGATCGTCCCAGCTCCTTGTCGGAGGAGATGGCTTCGGAGGTGTAGAACATTTCGGGCATACCGGAGCCCTTGGGACCTTCGTAACGGATGAAGACCGCATCCCCGGGGCGAATGTCGTGGGTGAGGACGGCGTGGAGGGCCTCCTCCTCGCTGTCGAAGGGGCGGGCGTTCAGGGTGGCCCGGAACATTTCCCTGGGACAGGCGGTGTGCTTGATCACCGCACCGTCCGGGGCCAGGTTGCCCCGCAGGATGGCAATCGCACCGTCGGTGCCGATGGCATCCTCGAAGGGGTGGATGATATCCTGCCAGGTGAGACCCACCGAAGCGCAGTAGGCGTCGCACTTGTCGTAGAAGCCGTTGGCCTTCAGCTCGTCCAGGTTTTCACCCAGGGTCTTGCCGGTGACCGTCATCGCGTCCAGATGGAGCATGGAGCGGATCTCCTCCATGACACGGGGGACACCCCCGGCGTAGTAGAAGAATTGGGCGGGCCACTTTCCGGCGGGACGGATATTGAGCAAATAGTGGGCTCCCCGGTGGAGCCGATCGAACATTTCGGCATCGAACTCAATGCCAAATTCGTGGGCAATGGCGGGGATGTGCAAAAGGGAATTGGTAGAGCCCGAAATGGCGGCGTGGACCATGACGGCGTTTTCGAAGGATTTGCGGGTAACCATATCCCGGGGCTTGAGACCAAGCGCCGCCAGGCGCATGACCTGTTCCCCGGCCTTTCTTGCCACCTCCCGCAGGTCGTCACAGGTGGCGGGCATCAGGGCAGAGCCGGGGAGCATGAGCCCCAGGGCTTCCCCCATGATCTGCATGGTGCTGGCGGTGCCCATGAAGGAGCAGGCACCGCAGGAGGGACAGGCGTGCTGCTTGTACCAGGTGAGCTTTTCCCGGGAGATCTCCCCACGGCTTTCCATGGCGGCATAAATGCCGATCTGTTCCAGGGTCAAAAGGTCGGGACCTGCGTCCATAACACCCCCGGTTACCAGAATGGAGGGGATATTTACCCGACCGATGCCCATCAGGTGGGCAGGGACCGCCTTGTCACAGCTGGAAACGAAGACAGCTCCGTCAAAGGGGGTGGCTCCGGCGTGTATTTCGATCATATTGGCAATGGTATCCCGGCTGACCAGGGAGTAGTTGATACCGTCGTGGCCCTGGGCCATGCCGTCACAAATATCGGTGGCGAAATAACGGGCCGCCTTGCCGCCGGAGTGATTGATGCCACCCACCGCTTCCTCCACCAATTCAAACAGGTGGGCGCTGCCCGGGTGGCTGTCCCCGAAGGTGCTTTCCACCATGATCTGGGGCTTGGCAAGGTCTTCCACCGTCCAGCCCATCCCCATGCGCAGAGGATCCTGCTCCGGGGCCAGGGCGCGAATTTTCTGGCTGATCATATCCATTGATAGTCTCCTTATCCTGGTTTGATTGCGTTTTCTCTATTATATCGAATTTTGGAGGAGGGTGCAATCCTAAAATGAAAAACGGCACCAAAATGGTGCCGTTTCAAGGGGGAAAATCAAAGCTTTTTCTTTGCTCGAAGCCAGGGTGCAGGAAGGCTCATGTAGTTGTCGCCATATACAGAAATGAGATATTCATGGGCATGGCCGATTAACGGAACAGAAAAACCTTCAAATACACCAGAATCAGAAGTGTCTAACCACTCTGCAGGAAGGGCGACATCATTGGAAGGATGACGAGATAAAAGCTTGCGAATCAAACCGCGTACTTTCTCCGTGAAATTATCGGGAACACGCTTCACCAGGGGCCACAGGTCGATGCAGCAACGGCCGTTGTAGCAGATCTTGGAGAACATTCTGGGGTAGGGGTGATTGGGGGCAGTCTGTTCCAATGTGAAGCCGGCGGGAAGGAACTCCTTCACCAGGGCTTCCACCTGGGCCAGGTCTTCCTTGCGGATGCCCACGTCGATGTCATCGTCCCAGGGGATGAAGCCCTTGTGGCGAACCGCACCCAAAACGCTGCCTGCCAAAAGATAGTAACGGATGCCGTGCTCCTTCCGAAGCGATTCCAGGAAGGTCAGAGCTTCCAGACATTTCTTTTGATGGGCCTTCAGCTCTGCCTTTTCCTCCACCGTCAGGCCTACGCCAATGGGGTCAAAGAGCCCGGCTTCGTAATCCCCGTAGGTTTCGGCAAGATACTTCTTGTAATCGGGAAGTACCGGGTATGCCTCCTCGTTGCAGGTCAGGGTGGAAAGCACCGCCGGCATTTCCGTCAGGGAATAGACGTTGACCTTTTCCACGTTTTCCATCTCCGGCAGGATTTCCCCTGCAACCCGGGGCATATCACAGGCTTCCACCGCAACCTGTACCTCGGTCAGGGCGGCGGGGAAACGATAGTAACCATGGGCGCAAAGCAGGGTCTCCCCATAAAGCACCCACTTGATCCCCTGCTTTTCGCAAAGGTCACTCCAACGACTTAACAGTTCAACAGGATTCATCCATTTACCTCATAAAACATAAAAAATTACCGAAAAAGGGCTGAATATGTATATTGGTTTGATTATACAGAATTTCTTCAAAAAAGTCAACCGGAAAAGACCCAAAAGGCTTCTCCGGTTGAAAAAAATCAATATGCCATACGGCCCCAGCTGTTTTCCTGGGTACGGAAATCGGGCAGTCCCATTTTCTTTCGGGCATAATCCACATAATAAATATAGTTTTCCAGGGGGGTGCCGTTGGTGATGCGGTGGTCCAGACCGAACACGATGCCGCCCTCCATCATGAAATCTTGCATTTTGGCATCCACTTCGGCCCGGATGGCCTCCTTGGATTCCCGGAGAACGTGCTTGTCGATGCCCCCATGGAAGGCCAGCTTGTGACCGTACTTTTTCCGCAGGGCGATGATATCCATGCCGGCGGCGGGCTCACAGGGCTGGATCACGTTTAATCCGCCCTCCATAAAGGCATCAATGTCGGGGGTGATATCTCCGTCGCTGTCCTGGGAGAAGAGCTTGGTGCCGGCGTCGGATACGATGTCCCAGGCTGCCCGGTAGTAGGGAACCATGAATTCCCGCACCAGATTGGGCCCAATCATGGGTCCCGATTTTCCGGCCATGTCTTCGTGTACCGTCAGTGCGTCGATGGTGATGTGGCGGCAAAGCTCCTGAAGAACCTGCCGATTGGTTTCTGCCAGGGTATCCAGAATGTCGTGGATCAGCTCAGGATCATCATAGTAGGCAATGCAGCAGTTTACCTCCCCCATGAGCTCCCGCAGGGTGTCAAAACCGCCGGGGATAGCGGTGAGGATCAGGTGTCCCCGGTCCTGCAGATGTTTGGCCTCCTTGATCATATCCTCGGTCAGGCGGCTGGGGTCGTATTGATACATGTGCTTGATCTTCAGCCAGTCGTCCATGGTCTCCACCGGGAAGGTCATGGGCAGGGGGAGGGTGGCGGTGCGCTTGTCCATGCGCACGTGGCGGCCCAAATGGTCGATACCCTCATAATAATCGGCATCATCCCGGATAACGATGGGATCGGGGCAATGGATGGGGCCCAGCTTTCCCAGAAAATGGGTGGGTACGTAATCGAAGGAAAAGGCGTGCATTTCGATCATGTCCTCGGTAGCGCCCTGGGCTCGCCATTCCTCCGGCAGGCCGATAATGGGACCGAAAAGCTCACTGAACATGGGGCGTTCGGGGTGGTTGTAGGTCATCAGGTCCACGTATTGACGATTGGTCCAACGCATGATGTGTTTCCTCCGATTTTGGTGATGGTGTCAGTATAGCATTTTTTCAGGAAAAAGGCAATGCGAAATTGGGGGAATGCTTGCTTTTGTGGGATGGAGCATGATATAATAAAATAATTCTCACGTGAAATACCGGAGGCGTCTATGAAAAAAACGATACTATTTGCCCTGTGTGCCCTGGTGCTGGCTGCAATGCTGGTCTCGTGCGGCGGAAAGGAACCCTATATGATTCAAACTCTGACCTATCCGGAAAATATCGTTAAAACCCTGGAAGAACGGGGACTTACCCCCGAAAGCTTTGCCGCCTTTGCCGCAGGCAACACCAGTTACCAGGGAAATGCCGGCCGGGAGGAAACCAACTTGGTGGTTTCACCTTATTTTACCGCCGTATTGGATGAGGAAATCCTGCCGGTTTATGCCACTCCGGTGTATATTGGCTCGGAGTATCGGGGCACCCTCCATTCCTTTGCTTCGGCGGACGTTTCCTTCGGCAATCATAAAAAGATTACCTTGACCCTGACGGTGGATCCTGGGGTGAGTGTGGAACGTGCCGAAGTGTTTGCAAACGACCCGGCAAAGCTGACCCAATCGGGACAGACCATTACCCTGGAAATCGGTAGTTACGGCACCTATACCCTGGTACTCAACGACAGCCAGGATGCCGCCTTCACCCTGTTTGTGAGGGAATATGCCGACGAAAATTCGGAAATTGCCGCTTATCAGGAGAAGTATGGAGAAGATAAGGTGTTGATTTACGAACCGGGCCTTCACGAAGTGGACCCCATCCTCCTTTCGGGGGATTCGGTTCTCTATCTCAAAGCCGGGGCTCTGCTCCTGCCTAAGCATACCATCGATATTCAAACCGATGAAGCCGCCGCCGGTAGTGCCGAAGAGGGGGCAGTGGAAGCCAATGCCATTGGCTTGAACCGGTTCCCTGTGGTGAATGCCTGCAATGCCGAGAATATCACCATTGCGGGGCGGGGAACGATTGATATGACGCGGTTGGATTGGCACGAACGCCGGGGCGTGGTCTTTACGTTGTGCAAAAATATTACAGTGGACGGACTGATTTTGGTAAATCCCTGCGAGTGGGCCTACATCAACTACCGGTGCGAGGGCGTTTCGGTGACCCAAAGTGCGGTGTTTGGCTACCGTACCAACAGCGACGCCTTTGCCATCTGCAATTCGGTGAATGTGAATGTTACCGATTCCTTTGCCCGTACCGGGGACGATATGTTTGAAGTCAAGACCTTGGGGGGCGAGGAAACCGCCGTCAGCAGGGATATCACCTTCTCCCGCTGCGTTGCCTGGGGCAGCAAAGCCCGTTGCTTTGGCGTCATTGGGGAAATCGAGCGGGACGTGAGCAATATCCTGTTTGAGGATGGTATCGTTCTCTTCCGGGATGCCACCTGGGACAACGATCGGATTGGCTCTCTGGTGGTCCTGCGGGAAACCGGACATGGGGCGGTGGATAACGTCACCTTCCGCAATATTACCATTCACAAGGATTTTGGTCGCCCCATCCTTTGCGGCAACTATTCCATGGACCTGACCGAAAGCAAATTGGAAGGAATTCAATTCGAAAACATCACCTATACCGCCGACATGCAAGCCCAGGTGTGGCGCAACGCAGGGGAGGGTAACCTGCTTGACGTCACCTTCCAAAAGGTAACCGGCAACGGGGAAGCCCTGACGGAGGGGAACCTTTCCAAGCTGGTATTCTACGACAGTGCCGACAGCATCACCGTCACCGAATAAGGAAAGTGAGAATGAAATATGAAGGTTAGAAGCAAATCGGGTGCACCCACTCCCCGGGCGGCCCGGGTATTTACCGACCGGGAAGAACCCAGAAAATCCTTTTGGAAAAAGTATAACCAAGTGGTATCAGAGCTTGCCGGGGAGGAAAGCAACGTTCACGTGTTGACCTACTATGGCATCGGTGGCATCGGTAAAAGCAGTCTCCTGCGTAAGCTCATCAGCGAAATGGAAGAAGAAATCACCAAACCCCGTTACCTCTATTTCGACTTCAATATCTACCAGGAAAGCCGTGCAGTGCTGGACAAGATCAAGAATAAGCTGGAGGATGATTATAAGTATCACTTCCCTCTTTTCGACCTGGGAAGCTACGTTTATGCCAAAAAAATCGGCGAAAAGGCCGATTCTCTGGAGGTGAAGCAGCTCACCGAGCGGAGCCCGGTTTTAAGCTTTATGACATCGGTGGCGGGGAATCTGCCTATCGTGGGCATCGCCACCCAGGTGCTTTCCCTGGCGGACCAGGGGATCGCCATGATCCGCACCCACCTGAAACAGCATAGCCGGGAGCTTGCCCAGATTGAATACATGGAAGCCGAAGAACTCTATAACTACCTGCCATACCTCTTTTCGGAGGATATGGCAAGCAATCTGGAAAAGGAAACAGAGCCCTTTGTGTTTTTCCTGGATACCTACGAACGGGTGGTCAACGAACTCTCCCAGGTAGGGGAACCCTTGAAAAACGACGAGTGGATCCGTGGGGAAGAGGGCCTTATACAGAATATCCCCGGTGTCCTGTGGGTGATCGCCGGTCGGGAAAAGCTCAAGTGGGAAAAATTTGACCCCGAATGGGCCGGAGCCCTGGAGCAACACATCCTTGGAAGCCTGTCGGTGGCTGACAGCGACCAGTTTCTGGCAAGTGCCGGAGTTGGAGGAACCGAACTGCGTAGCGCCATCTATAAGCTCACAGGGGGTACCCCGGTGTATCTGGATCTTTGTGTGGATCAGTTCATGCGGATCACCGCCCGGGGAGAAGTGCCCACCATCGATATGTTCGGCAACAACACCTTCGACCTGATCGAACGTTTCGCCCGTTATATGGGGGAAGCCCAAAAGGACCTGGTATTCATGCTCTCCTGCCTAAAACATTGGAGCGACGAACTCATCGGCGACATCGGCGGCAAGATTCTCCCCAATTTCAGCCTTTCTACCTACGAAAAGGCCAAGGAATTCTCCTTCATCGTCCAATCGGACGACGGGTATTATAACATTCACCAGACCGTTGGAGAAGTGCTGATGGGGGATTGCCCCAAGGTACTGAAGGATCGGGTGGCAAACTGCCTGATCGAGCGCTTCCGGGAAGAAATTGCGGAACAGGCATTCTTCGCACCCCGTTACGTGGTAGCGGTGAATTACGTTATGCAGGCCGGTATGATGAAATACCCGGATGATGAGGAATTCAGGGCGTTTTACGAGGAATATCTCAGAACTGCCGTCATGGGTCTTGCCAGAGCAGGCCGATTTGACCAGGCGGAAGCAATATTTGAAATACTCAGAGAGCGGGCAGAAAAACTGCCCGAAAGCCGTATTCATGCCCTTGCCATGATGGACCAGGCTTATGTGGATTTCCTGCGGGGAGAATACGACCCGGAAGCCACCCTGGCAGGCGAAGCCTGGGAGCTTTACAAAAAGCTTCTTGGGGAGGATCACCCTGATTCCCTGCGTGCCCTCAGCAGCATGGGGGATATTCTGACCGATGCTCCCGATAAAAAGAGGGCGCTCGAAATCGATCGGCTGGTTTGGGAAAAACGCAAGGCAATCCTTGGGGAGGATCATCCCGATACCCTGGAAGCCATGGGTAAAGTATCGGTTTCCATGTCGCTTGCGGGAGACGACTGGGGTGCCCTGGAGCTGAAAAAAGAGGTCCTGGATCGGCGTATGAAGGTATTTGGGGAGGAACACCCCGAAACCATCAAGGCCATGGGCAATCTGGCAACCACCCTTTCGGTTCTTGGTTTCTACCAGGATGCCCTGGAACTGAAGGAAAAGGTATTGGCCCTGCGTAAAAAGGTTATGGGAGAAGAGCATCTTGCCACTCTGCGGGCTATGAACAGCCTGGCTATCACCCTGGAGACCCTTGGAGAAAGCAAACGGGCTCTGGAATTGAAGGCGGAAGTGTTGGAAAAACGCCGGGCTATTCTTGGAGAGGGACATCCCCAGACCCTTTCCAGCATGAATAGCCTTGCCATTGCCCTGGAAAACAAAGGGGATTACAAGGGTTCCCTGGAACTGAAGACCAGGGTTTTAGAGGAGCGTATCCGTATTTACGGGGAAGAACACCCCGATACCCTGTCGGCCAAAGCCAGCCTTGCGGTGGTGCTGTGGCACCTGGATAGACAAGACGAGTCCCTGGTGCTGGAGGAAGAGGTTTTGGAAAAGCGCCGTAAGATCCTGGGGAATGATCATCTGGACACCCTCAGTGCCATGAACAATTTGGCGGTTACCCTGGAAGAAATGGGCGAATATGCACGTTCACTGGATTTGAAACGGGAAGTGTTTGAACGCCGCCAACGTCTTTTGGGAGAAAACCACCTGGATACCATCAGCGCCATGAATAACCTGGCGGTGGGTCTGGAAGGTGCAGGCGAGTTGGAAAAAGCCCTGGAAATGAAGGAGGAGGTTCTTCGCCGCCGCCTGCTCATTTTGGGGGAAAACCATGTGGAAACCACCAAAGCCCGGAATAACCTGGCCACAGCCTACGCCAAGCAAAAGCGCTATGACGAGGCATTGGAGCAACGTCTGAAGGTGTTGGAGGTCCGCCGGGCCATTTTGGGCAGTGACCATCCGGATACCCTGTTTGCCATTTTGAATCTGGCGAACCTCTACTGGCTCGTAGGGCAAAAAGAAAAGACAGCCGAACTGGAAACCGAGCTTCTGGAACGTCGTATGCGGGTGCTTGGGGAAGATCATCTTTCCACCATCAGTACCGCCTACAACCTGTCGGTGACCCTGGATGAAATCGGCGGGGATAAGGAAACCGTCCTTTCCCTGCGGGAAGGGGTGCTTGCCAAGCGACGTGCCCTGCTGGGGGATGACCACCCGGATACCCTAAAGGCCATCGCCGGCCTTACCGCCGTTCTGTGGGACCTTGGGTACAAGGAACGCACCCGGGACCTGGAGGAGGAACTTCTGGAGAGACGTACCCGTCTTTTGGGCCGCAGTCACCCGGATACCGTCCGGATTATGAAGAATTTTGCTATTACCCTGAATAACCTGGGAGAAACCGAACGGGCGATTGCCCTGTGGAACGAAGCCCAGGGATACGAAAAGAAGGATTAAGGGGGAAACATATGGATCAAACCACCTGTCAAGCCTATATCAATATTCTCCATGACAGCTGGTGCCCGCTATGGGCTGTACCGAACCCATTGCCATCGCTCTGACTGCCGCCCAGGCCAAGGTAAACTTTGCCGGACGGGTGGAATCGGTGGAGGTTGCGGTTTCGGGCAACATCATTAAAAACGTCAAAAGTGTCATGGTTCCCGGTACCGGGGGCCTCCGGGGGATTGAAGGAGCCACGGCGGCGGGTATTATCGCCGGAAACCCGGATAAGGGATTGGAGGTGCTGATGGGCTTTGGGGAGGAAGAGCGAGCCGCCATTGCTGCCTTCCTGCAGGATATTCCCATCACCGTCACCGAAGCCCAGGGTCCCTATATTCTGGATATTGGGGTAACTCTGCATGGCGAGGGCCACAGTGCCTACGCCCACACCGTGGGCCACCACACCGGGCTTTGTGAAATCGCTGTGGATGGAAAAATCATCTATCAGCACGAGCCCGAAATCACCGCCGGAAATTTGGATCACTCGGTACTGAGTGTTGCGGGTATCATTGAATTTGCTGAAAACTGTGATCTCGCAGGGGTGAAGGAGATCCTGGACCGCCAGATCGCATACAACACCGCCATTGCCAAGGAGGGGCTCACCGGCAAATATGGGGCAGCCATCGGCCGGACCCTGCTCATGTCCTATGGGGATACGGTGCATAACCGGGCCAAAGCCTGGGCCGCCGCCGGGTCGGATGCCCGCATGAGTGGATGCGAACTGCCGGTCATCATCAATTCGGGCAGCGGTAACCAGGGCATGACTGCATCCCTGCCGGTAATCGTCTATGCCAAGGAGCTTGGGGTATCGCAGGATATGCTCTACCGGGCATTGCTTGTCTCCAATCTAACCACCATCCACCTGAAAACCGGGATTGGTTGCCTGTCCGCCTACTGCGGTGCCATTTCCGCCGGGGTGGGTGCCGCCGCCGGTATTACCTATATGTATGGCGGCCGGTTTGAAGAAATCTCCCACACCATCGTTAACGGTGTTGCCATCAACTCGGGTGTGGTGTGTGACGGGGCCAAGGCCAGCTGTGCCGCAAAGATCGCTTCGGCGGTGGAATCGGGGCTTTTGGGAATGCAAATGTATATGCACGGCAAGGAGTTCTACAAGGGTGATGGCATTGTTGCCGCCGGGGTGGAAGCCACCATCGAAAACGTGGGTAAGCTTGCCCAAAACGGCATGGCTGAAACCGATCGGGAGATCATCCGCATCATGCTGAAAAACTGAAAATCAAAAAGAACCGATGCCACCGGCATCGGTTCTTTTTGCGTCAGATCAATTCGCTTGTGTGGGGCACCTTAGAAATTCTGGGGGCCGCACCGGTCAGATGGGAAATGTCCCGGTAAGGGGGGAGAGAAGTGTCCCCAAAAATCTCCGGGGGAATCTGGGAGGTCCAGCCCGCTTCGTCAAAAGCTGGGGCGTCAATCCCAAGGGCGTAAAGGACGATGGCCGTAAGATCCCGGATATTCATGGTCTCAATGGTGGTATTCCGGACGCCCTTGCCGCAGGCGGCGAAGGTGACGTACTTTTCCTCGTCGGTCCAGCCCCCGTGTCCGCCACCGGGGTTGGTGCCGCCATGGTCGGCAATCACCATGAAAAGAGTGTCATCCGTGATGCCTGTGTCGCTTACGGCAACGTAAACGTCATGGATCAGCACATCCACTTCGCTGATTCGCTGGAGGTGGGCTGG
>SVKS01000075.1 GCA_015068345.1 Oscillospiraceae bacterium | reverse complement strand
CGACGGGGAGACCGGTTACTTCTTCTGTGAAACCGAGCTTTGGCGCACCGATGGGACAAACTGCGAAAAGCTCATCGATTTGCTCCCCTTCGGGGTCAGCATCATTTCCGAACTCCGAGCGGTGCGCCTCCTTTCGGACGGGCGGATCCTTGTGGCGGCAGATGGGAAGCTTTTTGAATTGACCGAATCGTCGGTGGCGGGACATACAGGCGAGACTGCCGGACAAAAACCGGTGCTTACCATTGGTGTCATCAACGATTCCGGGGCCATCGGTAATATTACCCTGGCCGCCGCCAAGTACCAATCGGACCAGGTCACCCTTACGGTGAAGCAATACCGGGACAAGTCCAAACTAAACCTGGCAATTCTTTCCGGGGAGGTGGATATCATAGCCACCGACGACCTGTTTCTCCTTCGAAATTACGTCAAGCAGGAACTTCTGGCCCCCCTGGAGGAAGTCTCTCCCGAGCTTTTTGAAGAAGGTGTCCTGATCGAAAACGTTGTGGATGCCACCCGGATAGACGGTCTTTGCTATTACCTACCCCGTCGAATCAACGTGGAGGGCGAAGGAATCGATGCTCGTTTTCTGGAATCCGGACAGATGTTTGAAACCCGCAAGGAATACTGCGACTTTCTTGCCCAGGATGAGTTGAATTTCCTTGCTTCCACACGGAAACCTGACGTCCTGATGTGGCTTGCCCAGGATATTGACGAATGGATTGATTGGGAAACCAATACCGCCCGTTTTGATGGGGAAGAATTCAAGGCTTTGCTGGAGCTCTGCGGCAAAGCCGCCACAGAGGAAGAAATCGATATTTTTTATTCAACTCCCCAAAAGCAATACCACTCTTTTCTTATTCTCCAGGATACGCTCCAATCCAATCAGTTTTCCAGCGTAGACGACGCCATGGCCTACCTGGAAAGCTTCCCCGAGGAACAGCGGGATTCCAAATGGTGCTGGGTGTACTTCCCCCTTCCCTCTTCGGTTTATGACGGATACGCCATTTCCGGTTCCCCCTTCTATGCGGTGGTGAACCGGGATGAAAGCAGGGAAGCCGCCGGGGACTTCCTCCGGTGGCACTTCATGGATGATGTGGATGGCTTCACCGATCACGTCAGTTTTTCCATCAACCGGGAGGAAGTCGACCGGTATTTCCGCCGCAATATCGATGGAGTAGAACAGTTGGAGATTGACCCTTCTCTACCTGTGCACGTACAGAACGCACTCGAAGAAATGAATGAGACGTTGAACATGAAAGGCGGTGTGAAGCAATACGTCCAAACCTGGGAACTGATTCAAAAGGCCGACCACTTCAATTATTTCCGCAATGCGGTCTACGATGTGATGCATGAAGAAGCCAACCGTTACTTCCGGGGCGAAATCAGTCTGGACCAGGCCGCTGACTACATCCAAAATCGTGTCTCCATCTTCCTTGCGGAACAGGGATGAATTCATTTGGGTAGAAGGATTGCGGCCCCCGTTACACGAGAATCCCCCGGAATACTCGTAGGGGCCGTACCAAGCGGCGCGACGAAGGAGCAGAGAGCGTGTCGGCCCGGTTGCAGAGACTTCTGGTTTGTGAAATGCCGATTCAGAGTCCTTCAACCCCAGAGGAATCTTCGTGCTGTCTGTAGGTTATTGCGTGCAGGCCGACATGCGCTACATTCCTGCGTCATTTCGCTTAGTACGGCCCCTACGAGAGATGCAACGCCATCCCTTACTAACCCCAACAAAAAAAGACCTTTTCCGGCCGGAAAAGGTCTTTTTTGTTGCAAGTTACGCTTCGCTGCTCCAAACCCCGTCACGGGTGTGGAGGTTATGGTATTTTGCCCCCTCCCAGGCTTTTGGCAGGGCGGGAGTCAGCCGGGTCTTGCCGGAAAAGTCGGAAACGAAGGCGTCCAGCACCGCCTGCAGCCAGAAGCCGTGTGTGGTGACGTAGTAGGGAGAATCGGGCAGGTCGCTGGATTCGTAGAAGGCGAGGCTGTCCGGGTCCAGGAAATGCGCCTTTTCGGTGCGGTGAAGCTCGTAATAAAGCCCCTCCCCGTCCTCCATGTGGCTGGCAGATACCCAGAAGGTACCCAGGGTCCAGCCGTAGAATACCCCTGTTTCGGTATCCCGGCAGATGAAATTCCGGCGGTGATAGGCGTTGATTTCCTGCTCGTTCAAATCTCCCTTGGGCAGGAACACCAGGGGATTGAGCTGGACCGGATGCTTTTCCATGCCCCAGTTTTCGCTTGCCATATTCTCGCCGGTTTTATAAAGTCCTTCCTTTTCGTCGATCAGCAGGTCGAACCGAAGCCCCTCTTCCAGAAAGTGCTGATACTCCCTCATGCCCATTTTCACGGCGGTTTCCAGGGTGTAACGGGCGGAATAGAGGGCGCAAAGGTAATTGCGTCCGTTCTGCCCGGCAAATTCGTCCTGGGACATGGAAGGGATTACGTGTAAGCTCCACCCTTCTCCATCCTTCGTCAGATGGGTGGCGAAAAATTCCGCCGAAGCCCGGATCACCGGCTTTGCCACTTCTTCGGTCCAGGTGGAATCCTTCAGGTAGAGGGAGGTTTCGTAGGCCATGCGGGCCGGGTAGGCCACGTTATGGATTTCGTACTGGAATTCGTTGGGGGAACCGCTGGAAAGCATTTCGTCCGAGGGATGAATGGGGTATTCCCAAGCCCACATGGCACCCCCGCCACCGTAGATGCGTTTGGTAATGCTCTCCATGTAAGGCAGAGTCTTCCGGTAGGTTTCCACAATGGCCTTTGCCAGATCCACCTTCCCCAGCCGCAGCATGGCGGGATGCAAATAGGAAACGTCCTGGGGAAAGTGGAAGGGCCAGCCATATCCCGTCCAGCCCATGGGCGGGCTGGGGTAACAATCGGGGGCAAAGGACGAAGTAACGTAGTAAATGCTCCGGGCGGTCATAGCCATGACGAAGTCATCGGGAATCTCCACGTAACTTTCCCCAAGGCTTTGGGCAAAGGCGGCCTGGGTCTCGGTCATCCATTCATCGATGGAGGATGGGGTCGGGGGAGTTTCATTCACCGAAATACGGATCAGGTGCCTTCCCCCCGATGCGGGGAAGAACAGCCGGTTCCCCGCCCGCAAGATGGAGGCTCCTTCGCTCCATACCTCCATTTCTACCCGGGTCTCCACCCGGTTGGTTTTGGAAACAAAGCCCTCTTTGGTTTTGGTGACCTCGGCGGTGATCTCACCTCCATACCATCCCGGCACCGATTCCACCGGTTCCAAACAGATGGCGGGAAGATACCCCGTATGCTCCACCACAAAGGTCAGGGTGTCCCGGTACTTTGTGGAGAAGAAGGCGGTCAGCTTCACTTCTCCCCCATTCCGGAGGGTGTAGCAGGTGGTCAGGGTACCGGTGTAAAGCTCCAGGGTTTGGGAGTAGCCCTCCTGCGCCAATTCCGGCAGACTTTCAAACCGAAGTCGGTAAAGAGGCATCCAGGCATCCAATTCAAAAGCCCCCTTGCCGTAGTGGCAGGCAGTCTTATATGCCAGGGGTTGATTCCGTTGGGTATCGGGCAGAAGCTCGGGATCCATCAAACCATAACCATCCAGGCACACCCCCGCCCGGCCGCTGCCGAGATAGATGGGCAATTGCTCCTTTCCGGGGAAGCGACCCCGGGTCACGTTACCCCGGTCAAAAAATTCTCGTACCGTCATCATGTTCTCCTTATAAAAGAAAACGGGCGCAGAGCACCCGTTTTCACTATTTTATTCAATTTCTTCGCCGTTTGCGTTGAAGAGGGGCAGTTTTTCCAGGAAGATGATGTCGTCCCGGCTTGCGGCTTCCCCTTCGGCCAAAACCGCCATTTTGCCCACGATGTTGCCCCCGACCTTTTTCACCAGGGCTTCCAGGGCCGCCAGCGATTCCCCGGTGGAGATCACGTCGTCCACAATCAGGATGCGCTTGCCCGCCATCATGTCAATTTCCCGCTGACCCAGGCAAAGGATCTGGCTGTTTGCGGTGGTGATGGAGTTGACGTTGACGAAAACCACGTTTTCCATGTAGACCTTGGGTCCCTTCCGGGCAACCACGTATTCGTTGTGACCGGCCTGGGCCGCCATTTCGCAAACCAGGGGAATCCCCTTGGATTCGGCGGTGATCATAATGTCAAATTCCGGGGCCTTTTCCAGCAGGGCCTTGGCGGTGGCTTTGGTGAATTCCACGTCCCCAAACATGATCAGGGCGGCGATGTAAAGCGATTCGTTCACCGGGTAAAGCTTCAGCTGGCGTTCCAGCCCGGCGCATTTCAGGGTATAGTAACGATCCATATTGTAAACTCTCCTTACCGAAAAATTGTGTTATCTTCATTGTATACCATCGGGCGCAAAAATGCAAGAAAGAATGCGGTCGGCAGTTGCCTTTTTTTACCGGAGGTTGTATAATAATCCCAAAAGAACCATGCGAAAGGAGTCTTTCGAATGAAAACCTACCGTGCCCTCATCATCGGAAGCGGCGCCGCCGCCTACGCCGCTGCATTGCGGCTCCACACCCTGGGGGTGGGGGATATTGCCATCCTCACCGACAGGAAACAAAACGGCACCTCCCGGAATGCGGGAAGCGACAAACAAACCTACTACAAGCTCTCGCTTTGCGGATCGATACCCGATTCGGTGGCCGAAATGGCCCAGACCCTGTTTGAAGGGGGCTCGGTTCACGGGGACGTTGCCTATGCCGAAGCCGCCGGTTCGGTGCGGGGCTTTTTGACCCTTTGCGAGCTGGGTGTCCCCTTCCCCACCAACCCCTACGGGGAGTACGTGGGCTACAAACCCGACCACGACCCCAGAAGCCGCGGCACCTCCGCCGGTCCCCTGACCTCCCGCTACATGACCCAGGCCCTGGAAGCCGAGGCGAAAAAGCGGGGCATCCCCATTTTTGACGGGGAGAAGGCGGTGCGGCTGGCGGTGGATGACACCGGCATCCACGGGGTCATCACCATGAACCGGGAGGGCGTTATCACCCCCTGGGCCGGTGAAAACGTAGTGCTTGCCACCGGCGGTCCCGCAGGTATTTTCAAAAACGTGGTCTATCCCCTGGGCCAGACCGGCATGACCGGCCTTGCCATCGAAGCAGGGGCAAAGCTCCAGAATTTTGCCGAGTGGCAATTCGGCATTGCCTCCACCAAATTCCGCTGGAACCTTTCGGGCAGCTACCAGCAGGTGATCCCCCGCTACCTGGTTCTGGAGGATGACGGCACCTATCGGGAATTCTTGCCGGACTATTTTGACGACCCGGCGGATATGCTCCTTTCCATCTTCCTGAAGGGCTACCAGTGGCCCTTTGCCGCCAAGCACGTGGAGGGCTCCTCCCGGGTGGATATGGCCCTTTTCGGTCAGCTTTCCATGGGCAAGCGGGTCTTTTTGGACTACATGCATAACCCCGCCGCCCTCACCGACCTTTCGATCCTTCCGGAGGAAGCCCGGGAATACCTGATCAAATCGGGTTCCACCGGGGACACCCCCTTTGACCGGTTGATGCAAATGAATCCCGGTGCGGTGGATCTGTACCGTTCCCACGATATCCACCTGGATCGGGAATATTTGGAAATCTCCCTTTCCGCCCAGCACAACAACGGCGGCGTAGCCGTGGATGCCGATTGGCAAAGCACGATTCCCGGCCTGTTTGCCGCCGGGGAAGCCGCCGGAACCTTCGGTGCGGTGCGTCCCGGGGGCTCTGCCCTGAATTCCGGCCAAGTGGGTGCCATTCGCCTTGCGGAAGCCATCGCCTTCAAAGCTCCCCGCCGTACTCCCTCCGAAGAGGTTCTCACCGATACCAAGGCCGACGTGGAGGAGCTGGTGGCGGAAATTGAGAACGCATCCAGGAGTGAACGTTCCCTTTTGGATGCTGCCCGGGAAATCATGTCGGATGCGGCCTCCGCCTTGCGGTCCGATTCCGCCCTGGATGCCGCCGAGGAAACCATCACCTACCTGCTTGCCACCTTCCCCCAGGGTTTTGGTGCCAAAACCCCCGCAGGCATCATCGATTCTCTGGTGGCCCGGGATACCCTGCTTTCCGCCCTGGCTCTGCTTTCGGCGGAAAAGCTGGCCCTTTCCACCAACGGCAGTCGGGGAAGCGCCCTTTACTACACCGACGACACACCGGTTCCCGAAAACCCCGCCTACCGGGACAAGGTTATGGAAACCTTCTGGAACGGGACCACCATGGAATCCTGCCACATTCCCGTCCGGCCTCTGCCGAATCCCGAAAACTGGTTTGAGGCGGTGTGGAAGGAATACCGGGAAACCCGAAATCTATAATTTTATGTAAATCATTTATGGAGGAATATACGATGGATACCAATCTGAGAAGCCAAATCGAAGCATGGTTTGCCGCCCACACCGAGGAATATGTGGCTGACCTTGCAAAAATCGTAAACATTCGAAGCGTTTCCGACCCCACCTCCCCCGTGGCCCCCTTCGGCCAGGGTTGCCGGGACGTACTGGACAAAATGCTGGAAATCGGCACCGGTTACGGTTTCCAAGCAAAAAACTACGACTACTACGTGGGTTCCCTCACCTCCCCCGGCAAGGGAGAAGGAACCGTTGGCCTGTGGGGTCATCTGGACGTGGTGCCCGAAGGGGACGGCTGGGAACATCAACCCTACAACATGACCCGGGAGGGGGACGTGCTCTTCGGCCGCGGTGTCAGCGATAACAAGGGTCCCGCCCTGGTGGGTCTTTACGCCCTGCGTTGCCTCCGTGACCTGGGCATTGAGCTCCAGAATACCGTCAGCCTGTACCTTGGCACCGACGAGGAAAAGGGTATGTCCGACGTGACCTGGTTCCGGGAACACTACCCCCTGCCCGACTGCAGCATCATCCCCGACAGCGGTTTCCCGGTCTGCTATGGAGAAAAGGGCATTTTGGAAGGCTCTCTGGTTTCCGCCAAAGCTCTTTCGGGTGACATTCTGGAAATGGGCGGCGGTCTGGTTTCCAACATGGTACCCGACAAGGCCTATGTGGTTTTGAAGGAATCGGCGGCTCTGTTCCAAAAGCTCAACGCCATTTCCGCCCCCTTCACCGTGGAACGGGAGCCCGGCAAGGTCATTATCCGGGCCGAGGGCCAGGCAGTCCACGCCGCCTTCCCCTACAATGGCGTCAACGCCATCCATCTTCTCACCCAAATGCTGGTGGCAAGCGGCATCGCCACCCCGGCGGATGCGGAAATTCTGAATTTTGCCACCGCAGTGAATAACGACGTTCTGGGCACTGCATTGAACATCGCCTGCGAAGACGAGGTATCCGGCAACCTGACCTGTGTGGGAAGCCTGCTTTCCATGAAGGATGGCAAGCTCTGCCTGGGCTTCAACGTCCGTTATCCGGTCACCGCCGATGGGGACGCCATCCGGGCTTCCATCCTAAATACCGCCTCCGAAAACGGTTACACCCTGGAAAAGGTCCGGGACAGCAAGCCCGCCTACGTTCCCAAGGACAGCCCCCTGGTCACCACCCTGAACGGCATTTTCAACCAGATCACCGGGGAAGAGCGGGAACCCTACACCATGGCAGGCGGCACCTACGCCCGGAAGCTTACCAACGCAGTGGCCTTCGGCCCCGGTGGGCTGGAGACCCCCGACAATCTCCCCGAAATGGGAGGCGCCCATCAGCATGACGAGGGTGTCTATCTGCCCTCTCTCCTGCAGGCCGCACTCATTTACACCATGACTCTGGTTGCCCTGGACGGGGTAAAATTGAAATAAAGGAGAATCCCCATGAAAAATATTGCCTTTGTTGGTGTTGGCTGCATCAGCGACATCTACCTCAAAAACATTACCAATCTCTACAAAGAGATTCAGGTCATCGGCGTTTGCGACCTGATTCCGGAGCGCGCCGAAGAAGGAGCCAAAAAGTACGGCGTCCCCAAGATCTACAAGGATATGTATGAGCTGTTCGCCGACCCCGAAGTGGATATCGTCCTCAACATCACCCGCCCCTACGAGCACTACGAGGTCACCAAGGCCGCTCTGATGGCCGGAAAGCACGTCTACTCCGAAAAGCCCCTCTCCCCCGACCTTGAAGAGGCCAAGGAGCTTGTGGAATTAGCAAAAGAAAAGGGTCTTTACCTGGGCGGCGCCCCCGACACCTTCTTAGGTGCCGGTATCCAGACCGCCCGCCGCCTGATCGACGACGGCTTCATTGGCACCCCCACCGCTGCCAGCGCCCACATGCTTGGCCACGGACCGGAGGGTTGGCATCCCGATCCCGAATTTTTCTACCAGTATGGCGGCGGCCCCATGTTCGATATGGGTCCCTACTACATGACCGCTCTGGTTCACCTTCTGGGCCGGGCCAAGGCGGTAAACGGCTTTGTGAAAAAGACCTTCGATGTGCGCCCCATCCTGAATCAGGCCAAAATGGGCGTTCCCATGCCGGTGGAGGTTCCCACCCACGAAGCAGGTACCATCCTGTTTGAATCGGGGGTCATTGCCTCCTTCACCGCCTCCTTCGACACCTACGCCGACCGTTCTGACGAGATCATCATCTACGGCACCGAAGGTACCCTGCGGGTACCCGACCCCAACACCTTCGGCGGGGACGTGCTCCTGCTCCGACCGGATAGCAACACCTATGAAAAGATCCCTCTCCTCACCCGCTACACCGAAAACAGCCGAGCCCTGGGCCTTGCGGACATGGCCAAGGCCATTGAAACCGGTAGAGATCACCGGGCTCACTATTCCCAGCAGCTCCACGTGGTGGAACTCATGTCCTCCTTCCGCAAATCCAGCGAAACCGGCATGACGGTCCAGCTGGAAACCCCCTATACCCGCACTGCCCCCCTGCCCTACACCCCGCTCCTTGGCATTATCGACTGACCCTAATTTGTTTTCCATTTCCCTGCGGTCAGAATCTTGAACTTTTTTCGGGAGGTACCCATGAAAAAATATCAAATATTCATCAGCTACCGCAGGGACGGAGGCGCTGATCTGGCCGGTCGGATTTCCGACCGGCTGACCGCCCTGGGCTACAGCGTTTTCCTGGACGTGGAGTCCATGCGTTCGGGAAAATTCAATGATCAGCTTTATCGTGCCATTGAAGCCTGCAACGACTTTCTTCTGATACTGCCCCCAAATGGACTGGATCGTTGTACAAATCCGGAGGATTGGGTACGTTTGGAGATTGCCCACGCCCTGAACTGCAACCGCAATATCGTTCCCATCCTGGCCCGGGGCTTTGCATTTCCCGAGACCCTGCCCGGGGATATCGACGATATCCGTCACATGGACGGCATCCGGGCTTCCATCGATTACTTTGATGCGGTCATGGACAAAATCGAATCCCACCTTCATTCCCGAAGACAGAGCAAGTCCCGCCTCGCAACGCCCAAAGTATCCATAAAAGAGACGAAAATAGCCACCAAAGTGCAGGGAGATATCCCTCTTCCCCGCTTTTTGAAGGTCAGTGAAAGCACCTTCCTTCGCAGGGGACAGAGCTACCTTGGTATTCTCAATCCCGCCCATGAGGCTTTTGACGACACCAAACAGAAATGTTTGGCCACGCCGGAATTGGAAGAATACCTTGCCTTCCGCAAGGAGCAGGATTGGCCTTCCTATCTTGCAGATTTCCATCGCCGGACCATTTGGCACAATGCCACCGAAGAGGACATTCGGAAGCGGTTTGAAACCGACTTCAAACAGGGCTATCATACCTGCTTCTTTATGCTCTCTCGGGATTTCGATGCCGGCGTTTCCCACATTCTGCAGGAAGAACGTTTCCCTGCCATACATGATGCCACCCTGCTGGAAACACGTATCCAAGCCAATCTATCCCAGATTCATAGCATTCGGGACTACGTTACCCATCTCTACACACAAGCTCCCGCCTACCACCAGACCCGCGTTGCCGAACTCATCAGCCTCCTTTTCCTTTTGAACTACCGGCCCCATCTGCCCTTTCGCAATTCCTCCTTCAATGCACGTTTTGAAATACAGGACAGCATTGAATATGCCACTCGCTACTGTCACGCCATTCTGGAACACACCTTCCTGGGCTTGAATTTGGATGCCTTGGTCCGTTTTGTTTTGCGTACAGAAGATCAGCGGGAAGCCTTTTCCCGTATGGAGGTATCCTTCTCCATCCAGACCATTGTGGAAACCGTGTCCGACAATGCCGAACAGAACACGGAGATCCGCCGCTTCCTTGCCGCTCTTCTGGCTTTTTACCAATTTCTTTCCTGGCCCAATCCCCAGGCCCCCGCGAGACTTCGTAACTTTCTTCTGATCAACTACAAGTATCTTCGCCAAAATGGCGTAGATCTTGCCCCGGAAACCATCGATTTCTTCCGGGATGGATTGGACACATGCCGAAAATAGGCCAATAGTCTCCCTTTTTTGTGCCTACTTCCTGCAATTTCCCTGATTTTACTTGACAATGACTGTCTTTTGTGCTATACTTTCCTAAAGTCCCGGAGAAGGAGCAAGCCATCATGATGCGCTTTACTGTCGCTACTAACATGAATTTGTGGCGCTTGCGTTCGCTTTGAGTTTTTGACAAGGCGGACGGAAGCGCTTTCTGGCTGTTTCCGATCCGGCGCATACTTGTAAACTAACGCCGTTCGGATTTTCCGTGCGGCGTATTATTTTGAAAGGAAGAACCAACCTATGACTTACACTTACATTCCCCAGGGCGTTTGCTCCTCCAAGTACACCTTTGATATCGAAGACGGCATCGTCCGCAACGTCAAAATCACCGGGGGCTGCAACGGTAACCTGAAGGGGATCGCCAGCCTTCTGGAAGGCATGAAGGCCACCGACGCCATCGAGCGCATGGAAGGCGTCCGCTGTGGCTTCAAGCCCACCTCCTGCCCCGATCAGATCGCCCAGGCTCTCAAGGCCGCCCTGGCCCAGAACGCCTGATTCGGTCATATTGCATAACAACCTCTTTTGCAGGACAGGGAATTTCGTCTTGCAATTTCCGCCATTTTTTAGTATACTATAGCCGAAAGGGCGGATCCTCTCTGCACCTATTTTTGCATTAACTTTCATTAACTACGATTGGGAGTGACCCTCTTTATGTCTTCATCTCGCCTCGTCTTCCCCCAGGGATACCAAAGCAGTCTGGACCTGCGCACCACCCAGCGGGCCATCAAAGCATTGAAGGATATGTTCCAGCGGAATCTGGCCCGGGAACTGCATCTGGAGCGCATTTCTGCCCCTCTGTTTGTCAGCCGGACTTCCGGTCTGAATGATAATCTCAGCGGTGTGGAACGTCCGGTTGCCTTTGACGTACCCGATGCGGGGGCCGACGTGGAGATCGTCCACTCCCTGGCAAAATGGAAGCGACTTGCACTTAGAGAGTACGGCTTCAAACCCGGTGAAGGACTTTACACCGACATGAACGCCATCCGCCGGGATGAGGAGCTGGATAACATCCATTCGGTTTACGTGGACCAGTGGGACTGGGAAAAGGTCATCCGGGAGGAAGACCGCACCGAAGCCACCCTGTGTGACACGGTACGGCGCATCGTAAAGGCCATTGCCGATACCGACATCGACCTGGTGCGTTACTACCCCACCCTGAAGCCCATGATTGGTGAGGACGTGTTCTTCATTGATTCGGAGGAGCTTCGCAAAGCCTACCCCACCCTTTCGGGACACGAAAAGGAACACAAGATCTGCCGGGAAAAGGGTACCGTCGCCATCCTGCGCATCGGCGGCAAGCTTGGGGACGGCAAGCCCCACGATTCCCGGGCCCCCGACTACGACGATTGGGACCTGAACTGCGACATTCTGGTAGATTATCCCCTGCTTGGCCGTTCCCTGGAGCTTTCCAGCATGGGTATTCGTGTCAGCCCCGAATCCCTGGCACGTCAGCTGAAGCTTGCGGGATGCGAAGATCGGGCGGCGTTGGCGTTCCATAAGGAGCTTTTGGCAGGTCGCCTGCCCTACACCATCGGCGGCGGCATCGGCCAATCCAGACTTTGTATGTTCTTACTCCAAAAGGCCCACATCGGCGAAGTACACGCCGCCGTCTGGCCCGAGGGCATGCGGGACGAATGCAAAGCCCACGGCATCGAGTTGCTTTAATTTACTATTATAACATAACATATTCGAGGTAATTAACCATGAAACTTACCGAAGTCAAAGAACTGTTTGCCTCCCCGGAGGCATTTTCCGAAAAAGAAATTTCCGTCGGCGGCTGGGTCCGCACCCTGCGTAACTCCGGCAGCTTCGCCTTTGTGGAGCTCAACGACGGTACCTACTTCAAGCCCCTGCAGGTGGTTTTGGAAGCCAGCGTGTTGGAAAACTACGCCGAAGCCGTCAAAACCAACGTGGGCGCCGCCATCATCTGCACCGGTAAGCTGGTCCTGACCCCGGGCAGCAAGCAGCCCTTCGAGCTGAAATGCACCGTTTTCGCCCTGGAAGGCCCCTCCACCGCCGACTACCCCCTGCAGAAGAAGCGCCACTCCCTGGAATATCTGCGCACCATCGCTCACCTGCGTCCCCGTACCAATACCTTCAGCGCCGTATTCCGCGTCCGCAGTGCTGCGGCCTACGCCATTCATAAATTCTTCAACGAACGTGGCTTCGTTTACGTTCACACCCCCCTTATCACCGGCAGTGACTGCGAAGGCGCCGGCGAAATGTTCCGGGTCACCACCCTGGATCCCGCCGATCCTCCCCGCACCGAAGAGGGTGCCGTGGACTTCAAGGAGGACTTCTTCGGCAAGACCACCGGTCTGACAGTTTCCGGCCAGCTGGAGGGCGAAACCTACGCCCATGCCTTCCGCAAGATCTACACCTTCGGCCCCACCTTCCGTGCCGAACACAGCAACACCCCCCGTCACGCCGCCGAATTCTGGATGATCGAGCCGGAAATCTGCTTCGCCGACCTGGAAGACAACATGGCCCTGGCAGAAGATATGCTGAAGTACCTGATCAAGTACGTGATGGAGACCTGCCCCGAAGAAATGAAGTTCTTCAACGACTTCATTGACAAGGGTTTGATCGAACGGCTCAACGGCGTGGTCAATGCGGAATTTGCCCACGTGACCTACACCGAAGCCATCAAGCTTTTGGAAGAAAACAACGCCAACTTCGATTACAAGGTATCCTGGGGCACCGACCTGCAGACCGAACACGAACGCTATCTGGCCGAAAAGTATTTCAAGCGCCCGGTATTCGTTACCGACTACCCCATCGAAATCAAATCCTTCTATATGCGCCAGAACGACGACGGCAAGACCGTGGCCGCCATGGACCTGCTCGTCCCGGGTGTCGGCGAAATCATCGTCGGCAGCCAGCGTGAAGAACG
>SVKS01000074.1 GCA_015068345.1 Oscillospiraceae bacterium | reverse complement strand
GTCCAAGAGATTTTTACGATGCCTACATACTGACCACAACACAGAAATTCGATAAATCGCTGTTTGCAGATGCACTAAGGGCAACAGCAAATCATCGCGGCACTACTCAGCAGATCGCAGATGTTCCTTCTATTCTTCACAATATTGAAGAAAGCCCGGAACTCAAAACAATGTGGGAGAAGTACCGCAAGCAATTCGCGTATGCTGCGGATATAGAGTACGGTCAAATTATGGCTGTGCTGAAAGTATTGACTGAGTAAATCAATCGATGCACACCCGCCGCATAAACGAAAAACTATCAATAAAAAAGTAATTTTGCGTTACTTTCAGGGAGACATAAATATGGCTTACGAATCTAAATCATTCAAAGAACATCACCTAACGCGACTTCCTGTGTTAGAAAAACTTCTCTCACTGGGATGGGAACGAGAACAGATTATTTGCCCTTCGCCCCATTCTGATGATACAGAATGGCATGTACCTAAAACTCCTTCCGAGGCAACTAATCGAGAATCAAAAAGAAGTTTCAAAGGGTATCCTGTGGATATTGCCTTATTTGATGATGTTGAGTTTGTAAATGACTACGAACACATCGTGGCAATTATCGAATGTAAGGAACCTAACAAGAATGAGGGTATTAGCCAACTGAAGATTTACTTAGGGCTCGAACCTCATGCACGGCTTGGAATTTGGACAAACGGAACAGAATTTGTTCGTGTTTATAAACTTCCTTCTGCGGGGAGTTTCAAGGTCGTGGAGGGCTTAGGATTACCAAAGCCTACAGAAAATTTCATTTTAGCCGGTGATAAAAGAATCACATATTCTGATTTACAAGTTCCTTCCACAAGGGAGTTGAAAATTGCATTTTCCTCTTTGCTTGGTGTAATCACTTCTCGTGATACTCGTTCTACCCGTCGAGAAGATCAGCTAAATCAAATGTCTAATATTCTGTTGATCAAGTTGGAATCTGATCATGATGGTCAATGGGATAAAGATGAACCGCTGCTGTTTCAATTAAGTGATTCTCCTGCTCAAACACATAAATCGATTAATGATGCGTTTGCAAATTATAAAAGCAAGCATCCGGCGCTGTTTGCTATTGACGAGCCCGATAGTATTGTGCTTGATTCCGATACTATACAGGAAATCGTTCTAAGATTGCAGGGAATGAATATTGGGGAAATGGCTCCTACAGCTTTGTCGATGGCATTTCAAGTATTTAGAGATGCAACACTCAAACTTGGAGATGGACAATACTATACGCCACTCCGCGTTATAGAGGCAGGAACTGAATTGATGTGCATAACGCACAAGGATGTAGTCATTGATCCAGCTTGTGGTACAGGCGGCTTTTTGTCAGCTGCTTTAATGAAAATTATTTCTACTGGCATTAACGAAAAGGCTTCGACCCAATGGGCTCATTACAACCTATTTGGTGTTGATCGAGATAAAACTAACATCAAGTTAACCCGAGCTTTAATGGTTGGTATGGGTGACGGCTCGACGAATGCACATCACGGCGATTCTCTCAGAGAAAGTAAATGGAAGGGCGACACAAAGGGGATTCAATCCGTATTAGGAGAAGGAAGATATACTGCAGTTTTGACAAATCCACCGTTCGGGAAAGATCTTGTTATCAATGCGGCCGATGCTAAAAGTTCACAGCTTGAAATATGCAAGCATACTAAAGGCGGTCTGAGGTCAGATAGTTATGCTCCGACAACAGAGTTAGGCATAGCATTTGTTGAACGAGCATGGAAAATCCTTCAAAATGGCGGACGATTAGGTATTGTTCTCCCTGAAACATATTTTTTCTCAAAGTCTTATCGATGGTTTAGAGAATGGATGGATACGCACTTCATTCTCCGTGGAGCGCTTAATGTTCCAATGGAAGCTTTTCAGGGATTTTGCCGAGCAAAAACCAACTTTTATATTTTTGAGAAGATCGGAAAAGGAAGAAAAGCTGATACGCCAACATGGTTTAGAGATGGATATGTCTGGGTTTCTAATGCGCCCACAATTGGCTTAAACAAGGATGGATTAGACCTATTTGTTGTCGACGAGAATGGTAGCCGAACAGACGTCATCGATAATAAAGCAATTATTGATGTACAAGCCTTAATGAGAGGAGAAAGTACATTTACATCTGGCTATATCAAGGCCGAAGCAATGTCAAAATCTTACGTCGCGGTTCCTACCTTTTCCGGAAACAAATCAGAATCTGTTCTGGAAGAAAAAGTCAAGAAAAAGTTACCGGGATTTAAGATGCGCTCTCTTGGAGATTTGATTGATGATGGAATAATTTCTGTTCGAGGAGGACATGGAAGTCCCTCTGCGGATATAAGAATAGGCGATATACCATATATCAAAGTTGTCGATCTCCGAGCTGGGAGAGTTAATCCCAATAGCATTAATATGGTTCCCGAGCCTGTTGCAAAACAATTTTGGAATGGCGAGGAAAGTGGAATTTCAGCATGGGAGATTGCCACCCCATCACGAGCATCAAAGAATATTGGTGAACCTTGCATGATATTACCTGGGCAAGAAAGAATGGTTTTGACAAAAGAAATTTTACTATTCTCGGTCTCGCCGAATGCACCGATTGATCCTTTTTATCTGTTTTGGGCAATGAGACTACGTGATGTTCAGAGCCAATGGCAACGCGTAATTTTTATGCAGACCAATCGAGAGGACTTGGGGGATCGATATCGCTTAATAGAAATTCCATACACGGACGACAAAATCGCAGCCCAAGAAGTATCTAAATGCTACAGAGATTATTTTGTTGGCTTGGATGAATTACAAAAGAAATTTGAACGCATGGATAATGATTTATGATCCTGATTATCTGCTTTTGTAAGATATCCGACCTGCCGAATTATTTCTATGAGAAGAAGCCGGGGAACGTTATCAGTCTTTATAGTGATCAGAGAATAGTAGCAATCTATGCGACTGTGACACACCAAGCCATTGAATGATAACCAAACATCAAGAAAGGAAACGCGTTATGGAAACACTTAAAACATTGCTTATTGCTTGTGTTCCCGCAATTATTAGTGGCATTCTCAGTTTTATTCTTGCTAAGAGCCAAGCAAAATCAGAGACAAAGAAACTGCAGTTGGCAAACAAGCATGAAATTGAAAAGCTTATGGAGCAACACAAGATTGATATTGAATCCATTCGAGAGCAGCATCGCCTTGAAATGGAAGCGAAAGAAAAAGACCATCAGCATAAACTCGAGATTATGCAAATAGAACATGAAAACGAACTTATTCGCAAGGAAAGCGAGCTGGAAAATACCGCCAAATACAATGCTGCCGGTAATATAATGACGGGGCTTTTTAATGGTATGTTCGGGGGAGCCTTCAACTCCCCCGAAATACAAGGTGAGATCGTAAAGAAAATTCTTGAGGGTGTAAAATCTGCGCCTGAAAATGACGGAGGCAAATTATTATGACAGAGATTATTTGTGATAATAAGCGTTTAATTTATTCCAATCGGATTTGTTGTGTTAGCAATGATTCTGTGAGTTTGAAAATCGACTTAGCTGACGACGCAGCCATTAATATCATATTCAACTTTCATTACGAAGGTGGAGACGAAATTAAAACAACAATGCAGTCTCCTGAGAACGGCAAAGTTATTTTCGACCTAACAAACTATACGAATTCATTGGGAACAGGAATAACCAAACCAGTTAAAATTGGTGCTCTAAATGACAAAAGCATCTACATAATTTTCTATGTCTATCGTTTAGGCAAAGACACTTTCCCGATATTAGATGTTAGTCTTTATTTGGAGGTTTAATATGGTTACAGATATTAATACCTCCACATTGAGAACCAATGTAGAAACCAGAGATTTAGAGGTTTTTGATAATACATCCGAATTCGCAGTGAAAATCAATGAGTCGAAAGCGAGATTGATTTATAATAAATATTTCAAGGCCACAAGTGGCGGCACAGTGTTGTCCTTTTTCGGAACATTTTTATCCGGCTTGACAACGCTTCTTACTGCAACCTTTAATGATATTTGGGGCATTGCTGGATCATCAGCTGTTTTGTCTGCAATATTTGTTATTCTTACGGGTGTTTTTGGACTATTAACGCTCATATGGACAGGCAAATGGATTTATAGTCTAATCAAGTTGAATGAAGCATCTTTTATTGATGAATTAAAAGGTGATAATAGAACTTCAAGCGCGGGGCAATAAATCCAATTATATACTTTTCCTATTTGAAGAGTGGTTGGCACTTACTAATACTCGGTATCGATTAATTCTAACAGGGGGTGTGCTTAAATTAAGCACACCCCCCTTCGGTGTTTTTATTTTACTATTCCGCCATGACCTCCAACATTATCCTTGATCCCAACTTAAATCCATTCTGAAATATCAAACAATCTGTGATGGTTTGATGTTCTCGCACACAGTCTGTGTATTTCTCAAACAGCTCCTTCTGCTCGTCCGTCATGGTGGCTTTGAGTTTTTCTTCATTCCTACAAATCAGCTCCAACAGTTTCTTATACTCCTTGCAAGAGGATGTATCATACTCGGTTGGCTCAATGTTACCGTACCAAAATTCTTCAAGGATTTTCATACCGCATCCTCCTCGTAGATCATCTCACGCAGAACAATTTCCTCTGCACGATTGCGGATTCTGTTCATGGCTCTAACCCATGCCATCTGATCATGCTGCTTTATGACCTCTGTCACGCCCTCCGCAGCTTTCATTTGCTCGATGATAAGTTTAAGGCGGTTTTGTGCCTGTTCGTTCAAATCAGCCAGATACGTCCACAGTTCACCGCTCAGACAAAGATCGTTGAAACGAATAGGTTTACGGACCTTGATATAATCTCTGTGCATACGCCACCAACGACCAATAGGTCTGGTTTCCTCCAGTAAGCGAATATCGGGAATATAGTAATCACCGCAACGGATATAGTTTAGTTCCTGCATCATATGTACCTCCACAAAGCATTTTACGGGTAAAAAAGAAGCGATACTCGGTTATCAAACCAAGTATCGCTAACTTTTGTTTAGCCACCCCCGTCTGACAGATGCCGTAAAATAGTTAAATTTTTGGTTTAACTATTTTACGAGCATCTGCCCTTAGGGGCGGTTTTTTATTGCAGTTACGCTATTTCCTTGTGCAATGGGTTCCAGGTACCCCGCAGGTAGAAGATGAGGAAGACGGCGAAGAGGAAAAGGTTATGGGCGATCATGCTGGCCCAGGCGGAGATGAGCCCCATGGAAAGGAGCTGGGTACAAATAAAGGTGCCCACGATGCGGATGCACCACATGCCGATGATGTTGAAAACGAAGGGCTCCTTGGTTTTGCCAACTCCCATCATCATCCCCTCGATGATAATGGAGAAGCCGTAGAAGGGCTCGGATACCGCCACCATACGAAGGACGGTGGCCCCCAGGGCGATAACGGCGGTGCTTTGGGAGAAGAGACCCATGAGAGGAGGGGCCAGGAGGAAGAGAGCGCCCCCCGAAAGGATCATCAGGAAAATCTCGATGGGGATGAACATACGGGCCATGTGCGTCATGCGCTCCTTGTCCCGGGCGCCGTAGGCATTGCCCGCCAGGGTGGCGGCGGCGGTTTGCATGCCGTAGCCCGGAATGTAGAAGGCCGATTCCACCGTGTTGGCGATGGTGTGGGCGGCAGTGGCCACCTCGCCCAGAGAGTTGATCATGGCGGCGAAGGCCACGTAACCCAGGGAGGTGCCGAAGCGCTGCATCATGTTGGGGAAGGCTACCTTCAAACAGGGCTTCAGGATTTCCATATCCGGCTTGATGCTCTGCCCCTTGGGGGATACCATGGGGTGATTCCAAAGCACCAGGGTGATGTAGATGCCCCCAACGGTGAAGGCCACGGCGCTGGCGATGGCGGCTCCCACCACCTCCAGCCCGGCACCGGGGATGGTGATTTGATAGGAGAAAATGGTGACGGTGCGGGTGGGATAGATGAGTAGGAAGTTCAAAATCACGTTGATGATATTGACCCAAACCCCTACTTTCATGGGGGTCTTGGTGTCACCTGCGGCCCGGAGGACCGTGCCGAAAATGATGCTGGCCGTGCGGGGCAGCATGGGAAGATAGAGAATCAGAAAATAGGTGGAGGCCAGGGGACGGATGCTTGGGTCCACCTGCATCCAAACCGGCACCAGGCCGCTCAGGGCCACCGGCAGGATGGTGAAGAGAATGCCCACAATCAGGGTCACCAGCACCGCCTGGGAAACCGAACGGCGGGCAGCTTCCCGGTCATTGGCACCGCAGGCCCGGGCAATGAAGGATAGAAAACCAACCCCCAGGGCCGAAACCGAGGAACCCACCAGCCAGCCAACCGTACTGGTTGCCCCCACGGCGGCGGTGGCCTGGGTCCCCAGGGAACCCACCATGGCGGTGTCGATGTATTGCACGGCGGTTTGCATCAGCTGTTCCAGCATGGTGGGCCATGCCAGGCTGAGGATGACCGCCAGCATTGCCCGGTTTTCTTTTTTAAAAAGGGAAGTGATCATGAAAAAACCTCGTATTCAATCGCATTATCTTTTATTATAGCAAAAATGGAAGAGAAAGTAAAGGGAAAAGCTTGGGCCGCCCGGGGAGGGGCGGCCCTGCGATTGTCTTCTGTTACGGGGTGAAGATAAACTCCACCCGGAGGGTGCGGCTGATTTCATCGACTCGCCAGGAGTAGGTATAGCGGGTCATGTTTTTCTCCCGGCCTACCTGTTGGCCGATCTGGGCCATGATGCCGTTTTCCTCCCGGAGGACGGATTGGAGGGAGGCGAAGGAGGCGGCATCCGCCGCCTGGAAGGTGAGGGCTTCCCCGGACCGGGCGGCCTGGGTGAGGGCGGCTTCCAGCTGGGGGGTCACTTCGGAAAAGAGAAGCCCTGCCCGGCGGTAGTAGCCAAGGCTCCCGTCGGGACAGTGGGGGATCAAATCGGGTTCATCCATGCTGCGGTTTTGAAGGACCTCGTCGGTGGAAAGAAAGAGGTAGGCATAGGTCAGATTGGCGTTGTCGGTGAGGGATACCCCCTCCACCAGGGGATCCCCCCAGGTGGCATCGGTGTGGTACCAGGTGCCGTCTACCTTTACCAGGTTCCAGGAATGGGCCTCCCCGGTGTGGGCGATGCCCGAAAGATAAATGGTATCCAGACCCGCCTGTGAGAGAATATACTGCATACTGCGGGCGTAGCCGGCGCATAGGCCGGTATGCTCCAAAAGCACCGTACAGAAGGATTGATCCTTGCGGGAAAGGTCGTAGACCGTGTCGGTGCCCAACCGATGATAGACGTATTCCACCATATCCCGCTGGGTCATACCGGCCATGTTTTGGAGGTAGTCCTGGGTAACAGAGGCGATGGCAACCTGTTTTTCGGCGGCTTCGGCGGGGGACATGGTGTAGGTGAAGGAAAGCTCGGTGAGCTGATAATCGGCAAAGGTGGTGGTTTCGGCGTTGCTTTCACCCTCAAACCAAAAGTATTCCGGGTGGTCGTAATACACGTAGCCGGTGATGGCAAAAAGGCGGTCGGGGGTGACATCCCGGATGCCGGTGACCGAGGGGGCAAAGGAGCCGATGGCATCCGCAATGGTGTCGTAAAGCGTCTGCTCCGCTGGGGACAGGGTGCTCCGGTAGTGGCGCAGAGGGGTGTAATCCACAGGGATGGGTTCCAGCACCTCTGCTTCGGAGGAGGCGGTATAGCTGGGGGGTGCGTCGGTGACCACCTTGTGCAGGTCGGAAAGCTTTTCGGGGCCCCAGCCCTTCCACAGAAGGATGCCGCCGGCAATCAGCAGAAGAAGAATGGGCAGACAGCCGCAGCCCCGTTTTTTATTGGGATTTGCCATGGGATTTCCTTTCCCGGCGGGGTGCGGTGACCCAACCGATGATCTGGCCCGAAAGCACGCAGGTCAGAAGGGAGTAAAGTATTTTTTCCAGGGGGATGTAGGTGAGGGAAAGACCCAGTACCAGAAGATCGCTTGCCAGGTAGATGTGCTGGAGCTTGGCCCGCTTCCAGACCTTGGATAGGCTCATGGCCAATGCATCGTCCCCGCTGGGGGCTCCTCCGGCCCGGACGCAGAGCCCTACCCCGACCCCCACGAAGAGGGCACCCAGCAGGGCGGCTACCAGGGGAAGGGTGGAAATGGCAGGATAAATGGGGGGGAATGCTTCGAAAATGGCATAGAACAGGGAAAATCCGATGCCGGAAATGGCGGAATAGAGGATAAAGCCCTTGCCCAAAATGAAAAAGCCCAAAAGATAACAAAGTCCATTCAGCACCAGCCCCGAAAGGGCGGGGGAAATGCCGAAATGGTGGAAAAGCAGCAGGGTGGCCCCTAAAATGCCCCCTTCGGTGATGCCCGAAAGGGAATGGATCTGATAAAGCCCGAAGGCCAGTATGGCGGAGCCCAGAAGAAGCAGCGGGGACCGTCGGAGAAGATTTTTCATGGGTCCCTCCTTTGGTGGAATGGAGATATTATAGCACAAAGTCCCCCCAAATGGCAAATGCCATTTCGGGAACGGGGTACATTCTTTGGCAGGGTTTCCCTTGGTTCCCCCTGGCGGGGGAGCTGGCTGAGCGAAGCGAAGACTGAGGGGGAGCGTCCTATGAAAAAGAAAGCCGAAGCAAGCGGAAACCCGCCATCCCCCACACAGGGGATGGCGGGTTTTTTGATCAAAGTTTCGGAAGCTTCCAGGGTTCCCGTTTGCGGAAGGGGGCGGCGTACTTTTTGGTCAGGAGACCCTTTTCCTCCAGGTGGGCGTAGCAGGCCCGGTCGCAGGCCCGGCCGCAGATGCTTGCGGTGTAGCCGTGCTTGATGGGGGGATAGAAGTAGGTCATGTCCATGACCTGTTTGGCTTCCGCCGGGGTCAGGTCGGCACTGCCGTCCATGACCGCATCCCGGTTGGGCAGGTCGGCATAGGCGGTGTTATCCATGTAGGGGTTGCTTTGCATGGCGGCACCCCGGTAGTAGGCGGCGCACTGCCAGCCGTTTTTCTCCCCGTTTTCCCCCAGGGCGTGACCCGGGCAGGCCTTGACGCATTCCAGACACCCATCACACAGGTGGGGGACAAAGGTGGGGGTTTCGTCAAAGACCGCATCGGTGAGAACGAAGGCGTAACGCACGAAGGGACCGAATTCGTCGGTGAGCAGAGCCCCCGAAAGGCCCTTTTCCCCCATGCCGGTTTCCAGGGCGGCAGTGAGGAAGTCCATCTGGGGTTCCCCGTCCCCCCGGTAGCCGGTGTAGTGAAGCATTTCTTCGTTGACCGCATCCTGATCCGGCAGAATCATCTGATGCCGGCGCTGGGGAATGGCGGTAAAACCTCCGTCCTCCAGCATGGCGGCGGCGGTGAGCAGGAGTTCGGGAAGGATGGTTTCCTCCAGGGTCTCCACCCCGGTGGTGGAGTACTGGTAGAAGGTACTGCCTTCCTCCACCCCCCGGTAGCTGCCCCGCAGAACCCGCAGGGCGATGCCGATGACGGTTTTGGTGCCGGGATAGATCTTCAAAATATTGGGGTCGCTCATACGGCTGATGGGACCGAAGGTGACCAGATCGGCGCCCAGTTCCTTGAGCCGGGCGACCATGGCTTCCTGAAGCTTAATCAAGCTTACCCACCTCCTTCAAATGCTTATAACAGGCGTAATCGCAGGCTTTGCCGCAAAGACAGGGCACGTAGCCGCTGAAATTGGGCAGGAATTTGAGCTTGGGGTAGATGGCCCGGGCGCTTTCGGCGTCGAAGCGTTTTTCACCATTCAAAATGGCTTCCCGGTCGGGCTCCTCCGCCAGAGCGGAATCGTTCATGAAGGGATTGGAACGGTGGGCACCCCGGTAGTAAACACTGCATTGCCAGGAATCGGTGCCTTCTTCCGAAATGGCGTGACCCGGGCAGGCGGCGACGCAAGCCCCGCACCCGTCGCAAAGGTCGGCGGTGAAGGGAGCATCCACATCCAGGGGGGCATCGGTGACGATGAAGACAAAGCGCACGTAGGGACCGAATTTCGGGGTCAGCACGGCTCCGGAAAGCCCTGCCTTTCCCAATCCACAGATCTCGGCGGATTTTGCAAAGTCCATGATGATATCCGGGGCGGGCTTGCCGGGCTCCACCGCTTCGGCAAATTGGAGCTCGTAGGTATCAAACACCTCCGGGTTTTGAGATTTATCTCCCTTTACCCGCAGGTTGGACACGTTGCGCTGGACGCAGGCGTCGTAGCCCTCGTCCTCGATCAGGGCAGCCATTTTCAAAAGGGCGATCTCCGCCCGTTCCTCGTCCTGGTATTTGACCCCCAGGGTCATGTAGTTATAGTATTGGGTTTTGGAATGCATCAGCTCGTAAAGCCCCCGGGGTACCCGGAAGCCCATGCCAATGACGCATTTGGCGGCGGGCAGGATCAATCTGGGATCCCGTTGGGGGTCGGACCCTTCGTAAAGGGCGATATCCCCGATACCCACCAGGTCGGCCCCAAGGGAGCGGGCCTTTTCTTTGATTTGTGCAGCAGTTAACATACCCATCCTCCTTCACCGATCCAGTTTCCATTCTTTTTTGGTGCGCAGGGGGGCCTTGAAGCGGCCTTCCATGGCGCCTCCCTTTTTCTCCAGCATGGAAACGCAGGCACGGATGCATCCGCCGCATTTTGCCATGTTGTAGCCCACCCAGTTGGGGAAATAGCCCGCCAGGGCCTTGTAGACGTTGGTGACACTTTCCTCGTTGGCAGGTCCCTTGCCCTCCAAAACGTCCAGTTCACCGTTTTCGTTTTTGTCGAAAACCTCCTTGGGCACGAAGGGATTGTAGTAGCGGCCCGCGTGGGTGTAGAAGGCGTAGCACTTCCACTCATCCAGCTTGGCCCATTCGCACTTTTTGTCCCCCACGTAGGTGACAATGCTTTCGGTTTCGGAGAGGCAGTTGCCAGGGCAGGAACGGACGCAGGCCTTGCACATGCGGCAAATGGGGGGACCGTTATAGAGGGGGTCGGGCTCCAATTCTGCGTCGGTGAACAGGAATGCCAGTCGCTGCAGGGGGCCGAATTCGGGGGTCAGGAACATTTTGCTCCAACCGATTTCCCCAAGTCCGCAGGCAACCCCCGCCAGGCGGAAGTGGAATTGCAGGTCGGGGGCTACGGCACCCTCCCGGACGGGACGGGTGAACTGCACCGTCCGATGGTGGGCGGCGTCGGTTTCGGCGTGGCGGCTGACTTCGATCTGTTCCTCCGGGGAAATGGTGTTGCCGGGGGAGGCGTCCATGTCGCTGACCACACCCCGGGCGCCGGTGTTGCGGTAAAGCATGGCTTCGTAGCCTGCATCCTCGATGACCTTGCCCACCCGGTAGAGTACCGCCGGGGCAAAGATCTCGTTGATGCCGCCATAGGCCATGGAGGGGTACTGGTAGAACTGGGTACCTTCCTCAATGCCCCGCTGGACACCCCGGGGAATGCGGAATACCATACCCACCACGCTTTTGGCCTCCGGAAAGAGGTAGCGGGGGTCCATTTCGGGGGGCGCATTGGCAAAGCGGTCCATGCTGCCGATGCCCACCAGGTCGGCACCTGCGGCAAGGGCGGCTTCTTTTACCATTTGGCTGGTTAACAAGGGTAAATTCCTCCTTTTGGCATTCGCCGGGGCGAATGCGGTTGAAAGTGATGATGAAATAGGAAACTGTGGTGCGGTCGGGTTGAAGGGGCATGTACAGGGAGAACTCCTTCCGCAGTGGACTCCCCCCGGTCTCGCTTAGCGCTCGCCCACCCCCCTCGGGGAGGGGGGCTTGGGGAATGCACCGCAGAGGGGGAGCCTTATTGGCAATCGGCGCTTGCCACAAAGAGGTCCTCCAGGTTCCGGGAGGCGGCGTCAAATACCCGGCCGCAGTAGCCGCAGATGTGGCACTTTTTGGCACAGCTTGCGGCATAGAGGCCGTATTCCGGTGGGATCTTGTCGTTTTCCAGGACAATGGGGTAGAAGTGGCCCGCATGATTGGGCTCGGTGAGATCCAAAAGGTTCCCATGGCAGGCCCCGGCGGCATAGGATTCCAGAATGAAGACGGGGTCGGGGGAGACCCGGGTGGCAAGCTTAAAGGAATCGCAAAGCTCTTCGTAGTGGCAAAGATCCTCCGGTCGGATCAGATTCAGGTGGGAAAGGATCATCCGGCGGTTTTCGTCCTTGCTCAGCCAGTCGGCACACAGTCCCCGGAAGGGGATGGCGTTATCCATTCCGGCGATGCCCGCCTCGTGGGCCACCAGGTTATCGTGGTAGCTTCGGGCGGGGCAATGGTTCAGACAGCCGGAGTTGGCTAAAATGTGCCGGGTTTTTCCCATTTTTTCCAGCGCATCGGAGAATTCTTCCAGCTTTGCCAGGTCCCGGTTCAGCTCCCGGGGCAGGTAGAAGCCGTCAAAATCCTCCCCCAGGTATTCGGCGGCCTGGGGAGTGGCAATCCCCATATTCACCGAAGCCCGGGTGGCGATTTCCGGAAAATTCACCTTCACCAGGTGGGCCAGGGGGGGCGCGGTGGTGGTGACCGAGGAAAGACCGAATTTGCTGCCTACCTCCTCCACCGTTTCACAAACCTCCCGGAAAAAGGCCTTGGAAAGGGATCGGTCCCCGTAGCAGGCTCCGTTCAGGAGCAGATTGAAGGAGATTCCGGCGTCCCGAAGGGTGGCAAGCTCCTCCTCCATCCGGGCTTTGGCTTCCCAGGGGGAGAGGGTTTCGTGGAGGGTGGCGGCATGACGGCCGTTTGGCAGATTGCCCCAGGAAAAGTAGACTTCGCTGATTTGCTCTCTGTTCCGAAGGATCGCTTCGAGAAAGCGGTTGTCTCCGGTGAGCTGGTAACCAACGGAAAATTTCATGGCTTTGCCCTCCGATACACGAAGTCCCCGGCGGGGACGCCGTTGATGGTGTTTTCGGTGTAGTTGAGAAGGAGGGAGTCACCGGTTTGGTAGGTGACCTCCACAAGGCCGTTTTCCAGGATTTTGTGATCGGTCATGGGTACGTACTGCAGATGGGCCATGGGAGCAAATTCTTCGGTCATTTGGAGGATCACGTCGGCGGTGCGCTTGAGGTCGGCATCGCTGTCCAGAACCAGATCCTCATCCCCCATCCAGTGGTTGTTATCCATGAAGGCCGAGTAGAGGTAGAGGGAGGGGCGGCCTCCATATTCGTAGAAGCGGAGCCGGGCGGCGGGGGTCTTGATGGGATAGTTCACCGTGTCCGCCGAGGGGTTATAGGTGAGGATGCCGTGGTAGCAGAGCTGCCACAGGGGGATGAAATCGTCCTCCAGGGGGGAGAGACCCGAAAGCAG
>SVKS01000073.1 GCA_015068345.1 Oscillospiraceae bacterium | reverse complement strand
TCACCCGGCTTCTTTGCAGCCACCGCACCGCCGAAGGCGGTGGTTTTGGGGTCGGCACCAAAGATATCCATCAGGTCGGAAAGGGAATTTCCCTCCCGGCGGGCCTGTTCTTTGGCGAAAATGGCCTTCATCCGGGGCACGTAATCGGGATCCTTCCGGGACAGGGCAAATTCGGCAAGCCGCAGGGGATTGGAACGGTAGGAGGAGGTTTCACCGGAGGGGATCAACTCGTCGGTGGTGGTGACGGCGTCGTCAATGTGGGACGCCACCTCCATCAAGAGGTTGTCCGCCAGGGCGATCTGGGCAGGCCAATCGGTGATGTTGGGACCGAAAACCAGCTTTTCTTCGGGTTTTGCCTTGCCAACACCGTTGTAAACCGCATTTTTGTAAATGGCGGGGTCATAGTGGTAGGCGTAGGTCTTCACCTCCCGGCTCTCGTCGGCGGGGGTGATGACACCGCCCATACGGGCGGTCATGGCAATGGAACGGGCATCCATCAGGGCCACGGTGGACATCTGTCCCTCCTTGGGCTTGGAACCGTCCCGGTTGGGGAAGTTACGGGTGGAATGGCGAATGCTCAAACCGAAATTCTGGGGAACGTCCCCGGCACCGAAGCAGGGGCCGCAGAAGCTGGTCTTGATAACAGCTCCGGCGGTGGTCAGGCGGCGGGCAACCCCATTATCCAAAATGGCGGAGAAAATGGGCTGACTTCCGCAGTAGATGCTCAGGTTGAAGGGGGAGGGGGTCATGGACCCTTCGCCCAAAATGTCGGCGGCGGCGGTCAGGTTGTCGAAGGTACCGCCGGCACAGCCGGCAATGACTGCCTGGTCGGCAAGAACCCCCCGGGAGGTGATCTTGTCCCGCATGGGAACCTTCAGCCCGAAGGAGGATTCGATCTCGGCTTCGATTCCGCCCAGAAGCTCGTTGGCATTCCGGGTGAATTCCCGGATGGTGTAAACGTTGCTGGGGTGGAAGGGCAGGGCGATCATGGGCTCAATGGCCGATAGATCCAGCAGAATGGCACTGTCATATTGGGCAACACCAATGGGGGCAATTTCTTTGTAATCTTCGGGACGGCCGTGGTTTTGGTAGTAGGCTTCCACCTTGTCATCGGTTTCCCAAATAGAGGAGAGGCAGGCGGTTTCGGTGGTCATCACGTCGATGCCGCACCGGAAATCCACCGGCAGATTGGTCACACCGGGGCCGCAGAATTCCATGACCTTGTTTTTCACAAAGCCGTTCTTGAATACTGCACCGCAAATGGCCAGGGCCACGTCGTGGGGGCCCACACCGGGGCGAACCTCCCCGGTCATGTAAACCAGCACCACTTCGGGCCGGGCAATGTCGTAGGTGCGTTCCAGAAGCTGTTTTACAAGCTCCGGGCCGCCTTCGCCAACGCCCATACAGCCCAGGGCGCCGTAGCGGGTGTGGCTGTCGGAGCCAAGCACCATCTTGCCGCAGGCGGCCAGGGTTTCACGAACGTAGGAGTGGATGACAGCCCGATGGGCCGGGACGAAGATGCCGCCGTATTTTACCGCGGCGGAGTAGCCGAAGACGTGGTCGTCCTCGTTGATGGTGCCGCCCACGGCACACAGGGAGTTGTGGCAGTTGGTCAGGGCGTAGGGCATGGGAAATTTCTCCAGGCCGCTTGCCCGGGCGGTCTGGATGATGCCCACGTAGGTAATGTCGTGGGATGCCAGGGCATCGAAGCGAAGCTTCAGCTCCTCATCCGTGCCCTGGTTATGGGCGGTGAGGATTTGGGAGGCCATGGTGTTTTTGGGGGATGCGGAAAAAGCCTCCTGGGCGGGGAGGATTCCCCGCCCTTTGGCGTAGTATACGGGTCCGGATAGGAGTTTCATCATGATTATTTGAGCATGCCTTTCAAAATTTCGGGAGCGGCAGCCAGGGCTTCAGCGAGCTTTGCGGGATCCTTGCCGCCGGCGCTGGCGCTGTCGGGACGACCGCCGCCGCCGCCGCCAACCATGGAAGCAGCCTTCTTGACAATGTTACCGGCGTGGGCACCCTGGGCCAGGGCAGCCTTGCCGCAGGTGGCGGTCAGCATGACCTTGCCGCCCGATACGGTGGCAAGCAGAGCAACCACTTCGGGGTGGGCATCCCGCAGGGAGTCACCCATGGTACGCAGGAGCTCGGTGTTGGCGTTTTCCACCTCGGCGGCAACCAGCTTCACGCCGCCAACTTCAATGGCGGAGGCGAAGAGCTCGGTGGCCTTTAGGGCGGAGAGCTTGCCTTCCAGGGCTTCCAGCTTCTTCTGGGTATCCTTCACCTCGGCGGTGATGCTGCGGGCGCGGGTGGCCAGTTCGTTGGGGTTGGCCTTCAGTACCTGGGCGGTTTCGGCGATCAGGTCGGTCTTTTCCTTCATCAGGGACAGAACGCCAAGACCGGTGACCGCTTCGATGCGGCGCACGCCGGCGGCTACCGAAGCTTCGGAAACGATCTTGAACAGGCCCGCCATGGCAGTGTTATCCAGGTGGGTACCGCCGCAGAATTCCATGGAGTAGCCGTCGCCCATGTCAACCACCCGGACGACTGCGCCGTACTTTTCGCCGAACAGAGCGGTGGCGCCAAGAGCCTGGGCTTCTTCGATGGGCAGTTCCATCTTCTTGATGGGCATGGCTTTCAGGATGGATTCGTTGACAATGGCTTCCACCCGTTCCACGTCGGCCTGGGAAAGACCTTCAAAGTGGGTGAAGTCGAAACGAAGGTGGTCGGGTTCCACGAAGGAGCCGGCCTGGGCAACGTGGTCGCCCACCACTTCCTTCAGGGCCTTCTGGAGCAGGTGGGTGGCGGAGTGGGCACGCATGATGGAGCTACGGCGCAGAAGATCAATCTTGGCGTCGACGCCGTCGCCGATGGCAACCTTACCGGAAACCACCTTACCCATGTGCAGGTAGTGTCCGTCACGCTTTTTGGTATCGGTAATCTGGATCGCCAGACCGTTTTCACCGGAAATCAGGCCGGTGTCGCCAACCTGGCCGCCGCCTTCGCCGTAGAAGGGGGTCTTGTCCAGGAGGATGACGACTTCGTCGCCGGCTTCGGCGGTGCCCTGGGCTTCACCGTCCACGGTGATCATCAGGACTTCGGCCTTGGCGGTGTTTTCGGTGTAGCCAACAAATTCGGTGGCGGGAGACTGGGCGAAGGGGTTTTCGGTGCCGGCCCAGGCCAGTTCGTCGGTGTTGCCCCGGGCGCTTCTGGCACGTTCCCGCTGGGACTTCATGAAGGCATCGAAGCCTTCCCGGTCAACCGCCAGACCCTGTTCGGAGAGGATTTCTTCGGTCAGGTCAATGGGGAAGCCGTAGGTATCGTAAAGCTTGAAGGTGTTTTCGCCGGAGAGGGTGGTGGAGCCTTCCTTCTTCAGCTCTTCCACAAAGGCGGACAGAATGCCAAGACCCGAGTCGATGGTGGCGCGGAAGCGTTCTTCTTCCATGCGGATGACCCGCTTGATGTAATCCTTCTTGGCAACCAGTTCGGGGTAGGCCGATTCGTTTTCTTCGATGACGGTATCCACCAGGTCGCAAAGGAAGTTATCGGTGATGCCCAGGAGTCTGCCATGGCGGGCAGCCCGGCGAAGCAGGCGGCGCAGGACGTAGCCCCGGCCTTCGTTGGAGGGCAGGACCCCGTCGCAAACCAGGAAGCTGGTGGAACGGATGTGGTCGGTGATGACGCGGATGGAAACGTCGCTCTTGGGATCATCGCCGTAGCCCACGCCGGCAACCCGGCTGACGTGGTTCAGAATGCGGCGGACGGTGTCAACTTCGAAGAGGTTTTCCACGTCCTGCATGACGCAGGCCAGTCTTTCCAGACCCATACCGGTGTCGATGTTCTGCTGGGGCAGTTCGGTGTAGTTGCCGTTGCCGTCGTTGTTGAACTGGCTGAATACATTGTTCCAAATTTCGATAAAGCGGTCGCAATCACAGCCCGGACGGCAATCGGGGGAGCCGCAGCCACGGCTTTCGCCGCGGTCAAAGTAAATTTCGGAGCAGGGGCCGCAGGGACCGGCGCCGATTTCCCAGAAGTTGTCTTCCTTGCCCAGGCGGGTGATGCGCTCGGCAGGGACGCCGATTTCTTCGTTCCAGATGCGGTAGGCTTCGTCGTCTTCTTCGTAAACCGAGGGCCACAGGAGTTCGGCGGGGATCTTCAGCACGTCGGTGAGAAATTCCCAGGCGTAGTGGATGGCTTCCTTCTTGAAATAATCGCCGAAGGAGAAGTTGCCCAGCATTTCAAAATAGGTGCCGTGACGGGCGGTTTTGCCGACACGTTCAATGTCAGGGGTGCGGATGCACTTCTGGCAGGTGGTGACACGGGTGCGGGGAGCCAGGGTCTTGTCGGCGAAGTAGGGCTTCAGGGGAGCCATACCGGCGTTGATCAGAAGCAGGCTCTTGTCGTTCTGGGGAATCAGAGGGAAGGAGGGGAGACGGAGATGGCCCTTGCTTTCGAAGAAGGAGAGATACATCTCACGCAGTTGGTTCAGACCAAGCTTTTCCATGGGGGTTTTACCTCTTTATCAAATAGATTTACCGGGTTCGGGACGAAAAAAAGGCTTCGTCCCAAAAAACGGGACGAAGCCGGTTTGCTTCGCGGTACCACCCGAATTGACACAATACGTGCCCACTCAAAAGCCGATAACGGGACTTATCCGCCGGGAATTATCCCGGAAGCTCGAAGAGCGGCCCGTGCCTTTTGGTAGCCATCCCGCCTTTCAACCATGGGCAGGACTCTCTGTGGCGCAATTTTCGGCACTTAACTCTTCTCAAACGCTTGAAACCATATAAATGTATCCTATATTTTATAGCAAACCGGCCTTTTTGTCAATATGGCGGGCTTGGATATTTTCCATCAAAAGCTGTTGCGAAACATTTGGCAATTTGGTATAATAACCACAAATCCCTAAATACATGTAACCGATACCGGGGTACGTCCCCGAAGGAGGAATTTGATATGCGTAAACGCAATTATTACATCGGTAACGCCCACCTGGATCCGGTGTGGCAGTGGACCTGGCAGGAGGGGGCCGCCGAAGCCCGGGCTACCTTTGCTTCCGCCCTGGCACGGATGCGGGAATTCCCAGATTTTGTCTTCACCTGTGCCGGTGCCGCCGTCTACCAGTGGATCGAGGAAACCGCCCCTGACATGTTCCGGGAAATTGCCCAGCGTGTGGCTGAAGGCCGCTGGGTCATCGTGGGGGGCATGTGGCTCCAACCCGACTGTAATCTCCCCTCCGGCGAAGCCTTTGCAAGACATATTCTTTATTCCCAGCGCTATTTTGCTGAAAAGTTTGGCGTCACCGCCACGGTGGGCTACAACGTGGACTCCTTTGGTCATAACTGGAGCCTGCCCCAGCTTCTCAAAAAGGGTGGTATGGATCACTACGTTTTCATGCGTCCCATGAAGCATGAAAAGGAGATGGAGCAAAACGTATTCATCTGGGAAGCCCCCGATGGAAGCCGCGTCACCTGTTTCCGTATCCCCATTGCCTATTGCTGTAACTTCTCTTCGGCTCCCGAAATGAAGGAATATATGGAGCGCTCGATTGCCGAACAGCCCGATTACGATGCCTCCATGCTTTTCTATGGTGTGGGGAACCACGGCGGCGGCCCCACCAAGGCCAATATCGAAGCGGCAAAGGCCTTGCATACCGAGGATGAAGCTACCATTTTTGCCTCTCCCTTTGACTACTTCAACGACATTGAAGCCACAAATCCCATCCTCCCGGTACATCGGGATGACCTCCAGCACCATGCCAGTGGCTGCTACGCCGCCCTTTCGGAGATCAAACGGCTGAACAAGAAGAGCGAATGGCAGCTCATGGCCGCCGAGCGCATGGCTTACCTGGCAGGCAAGCTTACCGGTATGCCCTCCGCCAAGAAGGAGATTTACCAGGCATGGCAGGGTGTCATGTTTGGCCACTTCCACGATTCCCTGGGTGGCTGTTCCACCAAGGGTGCCTACCCCGGCCTCTACGCCATGTACCAGGAAAGCATTTCCCGGGGGGCCAAGGTGGAAAATATGGCTCTTCAGCGCCTGGCCCAGAAAATCGACACCACCTCGGTGCCGGTGGGCGAAAATACCCTTCTGGTCTTCAACCCCGCATCGGTACCCCAAAGTGTGGTGGTGAATGCCAATCGCCAGGCCGATGGCATTTACGACGAGACCGGCATGCCGGTTCCCTCCCAGCGGGTCTTCTCCGAAACCTCCTGCACCACCGGTCGGGACGATACCGCCTTCCTGGCACATCTTCCCGCCTGGGGCTGGCGTGTCTACCACACCGGAGCCGCCACCGAGAAGGCCGATCTGGGCCTCACCTGCGGCGCAGACTTCATGGAAAACAAATATATTCGGGTGGAATTTGATGCCGCCCAGGGCTGTATTTCACGGATTTATTCCAAGGAACTGGGTCGGGAGGTTTACAAAACCGCCGCTCTGCCCATCCTCTACGACGATACCGAGCATGATACCTGGAGCCACGCCCTCAACTTCTTTGACCAGGAAGTGGGCCGCTTTGGTAACGGCAAGCTGACCATTATCGAAAACGGTCCCCTGCTTTGCAAGATCAAGGCCGAAAGCTTCTATGGCGGAAGCACGGTCACCCAATACTTCACCCTCACCGCCGCCTCCCGGGATCTTTTGGCGGAGGTTACGGTGGATTTCCACGAAAAGCACCGTATGCTGAAGCTGGCCTTCGATACCGGTCTTTCGAACCCCGAAGCTCTCTACGAGATCCAGTACGCCGATATCACCCGCCCCGCCGACGGGGAAGAAGAGCCCGGTCTTGGCTACGTGGCAGTGAAGGGCAGCGAAGGAACCGCGGTTGCATACAACGACGCCCGTTACTCCTACTCGGTGAAGGGCGCGGTGATGAATATCACCGCCCTGCGCAGCTGCCTCTATGCCGACCACGGCCAACCCAGAAAGTCGGAACACACCTTCACCGATCAGGGAGAATCCTCCTTCTCCTACCTGCTCTCCTACGCCGATGAATATGACTCCAAGGCCGACTTCGCCCGCAAGGCGGAGGCCTTCCAGCTTGCCCCCCGGGTCATCTACGACTATGTGCACGAGGGTGTTTTGCCCCCGGTTTACGGCGGCGTAGAGGTGGGGGACAGTGTCCTTCTCTCGGTGATCAAGGAAGCCGAGGATGGGGACGGCCTGATCCTGCGCGCTGTGGAACGGGACGGCAAGCCTGCGGAAACCCAAATCACCCTGACCCCCGAAAACAAGGTTCTTACCCTGAAGTTTGAACCCTATCAGATCCGCACTCTGCGGCTGAACCAGGATGGTATTCGGGAGGTTCTTATCACAGAAAGCGAGGCGTAAATGGAAGAAATTCGTACCGATCCCTTTTTGGAACGGGAAAAAGCCGCCAAACGGGCCTATTCTATGGTGGGATTTGCCCTTCTGGTGTTTGTGGCCGCCGCTTATGGGGTACAGTTTTTCGCAAGTACCCTGGTGGATCTGTTTTTCCCGGCTCTGTATGAAACCGATTGGTTTCTCTGGGCCTTGAGCATTTTGCCCCTGTATCTTGTGGGGCTGCCCCTGTCCCTCTTCTTTTTCCTTCAGGTGAAGCCCGGACGGCCGGTGGGCGGCGAGCTCTCCCCGGCGGGTTATGCGGGGACCTTCCCGGTGACCATCCTTCTGATGTATGCCGGAAGCTATATCGCAACCTTCATTCTTAACTTCCTTTCGATCTTCCGTGGGGAAGCTTTGGGTGGCCAGGTTAGCCAGATAATTCTGGAAAATTCCTCCAATATCTGGGCTTTTCTTGCCACCGTTGTGGTGGCCCCCATTATGGAGGAGCTGATCACCCGCAAAATGGTCATGGATCGGCTGGCACCCTACGGCGTGTGGCCGGCGGCCCTCTTTTCCGGCATTGCCTTTGGCATGATCCACGGAAACCTGGAGCAGTTTTTCTACGCCTTTTTCCTTGGCACCTTTTTTGCCCTGATCTACGCCAAAAGTGGAAAGATTCTTTACACCATTCTTCTCCATGCGGCGGTAAACTTCATGGGTTCGGTGGTTGCCCCGGCGGTTTTGAATGGGGTGGATCTTGCCATGCTGGAAACCGACGATCCGGCGGTGATCCTGGAATACATGACCGGCGGCGGACTCCAGAGTTTGATTCCCCTTCTGGCTTATGCGGGCATCATGTTGGGTTTGGCAGGCACCGGCCTGGTACTGCTTTTCGCCTTTGGCAAAAAGTTTTTGCCTAAGCGGGGTCCCGAAAAGGCCAGCCGTTACTTTGCCAATCCCGGGGTGATCATCTTCCTGGTTTGTACCCTGGCATTGACCCTGTTTATCACATTTTTTTGACGGAGAAAGGGAAACAATATGATCCCTGTTGCGAAAAAACTCCAAAACGGAACGGAGCTTGTTGTTCGCCGGGCGCAGGTGGGGGACGAACACCGCTTTGCGGAGGTTTCCCGGTTGTGCTATCTTGAGACCCGCTTTTTGTCCAGATGCGAAGAGGATGAATGCTCTTCGGCGGAATCCATGCGGGAATGGATCGAGGAAATGGAAGACGCCCAAAAGGAGATCCAGCTGGTTGCACTGGTGGACGGCCTTCTTGTGGGAAACGGCAGTATTACCGCCTGCCTGGACCGAAAAAAGATGAAGCACAAATGCGACGTGAATGTGGCGGTGTTGAAGGAATATTGGCACCTTGGTATTGGCAAAACCATGATGGAAGTCCTGATGGAGTTTGCCCGGGGAGCCGGGTATGAGCAGGTCAACCTGAACGTGGCAAGCGACAACCTCCGTGCTATCCGTCTGTACGAATATCTCGGCTTTGAAGAAAGCGGTCGGGAACTCCACGCCATGAAACACGCCGACGGGGATTACAGCGACTTTGTTTTCATGACGAAGTTTTTGATTTGACGGAAAACCGCATAGAAAAACGACCCGGAACCTTTGGTTCCGGGTCGTTTGAATGAAGTATCAAATCAATAGGTGGCCAGTACTTCTTCCCTGGTGGGCAGGGCGGGGATGGCACCGATTTTGGTGGTGGCAAGGGCTCCGGCGCGGTTGGCAAAGTCGCAGGCGTCGGCATAGGCCTGGTCGGCCACCAGGGGGAGACCTTCGGTTTTGCGCCATACCAGGTGGGACACCATGGAGGCAACAAAGCTGTCGCCGGCACCGGTGGTGTCGATGGCTTCAATCCCCTTCATGGCATCGAAGGAACCGCTGGCCTTGCCGTCGGTCCAGTAGCAGCCCTTGGCACCCATGGTGACTACCACCAGCTTCACGCCCATGGCGAAGAGCTTTTCGGCAATCTCGCAGGGAACGCCGGTGCCCAGGATAAATTCGCTTTCGTCATCGCTGATCTTCACAAAGTCGGCCTTGGGGAAGTAGGACAGGATGGTTTCCCGGATTTCCGCTTCCGGGGCGGTCCACAGCCCAAGCCGCAGGTTGGGGTCGTAGGAGACCCACATGCCGTTTTCACGGGCAAGCGCAATGGCCCGGTCGGTGGCTTCGCACCCGTTTTTGGAGGAAAGGGTTACCGAACCAAAGTGCAGTACTTCGGCACCCTGGAAAAGCTCGGGACGGATATCTTCGGCGGAAAGCCGCATATCGGCGCCGGGGTGGCGGTAAAAGAGGCATTCCCGGACTCCGTCTGCCCGGCGGGCGTTGAAGTTCAGGGTGGTGCGGGCATCCGGGTCAAAGGCGATGCCACTGGCATCCACACCCTGGGAAGCCATGGTTTCGTACATAAAGTGGCCGAAGGCATCTTCGCCCACCTTGCCGATGTAGGTGGCGGAAACGCCCTGACGGACACAACCCACCGCCACGTTTGCGGGGGCGCCGCCGGGGGCGGGGATAAAGCTTGCGGATTCGGCGATGGAAGCATCCTGGGTGGAGGAGAGCATATCCACGATCAATTCGCCAAGGCTGACAACTTGAGACATAATTTACTCCATTCTGCCGCCCCTGTGGCGGCGCAATCTTCGATCAAGAAATGAATAAAGTGTTTTTTTCTATCATTTATTATAACAGAAAAACCCGCCCTGTCAATGAAAAAGGAAGAAAGAATACAAAATATACAGAAGGTATAACGAAAATACATAGAGTATAAAAATAATAAGAAAAGGTGCTTGCAATTTGCCGTGAACTCTGCTAAAATATATGGGTCATGGATATTGACGTGGGCCCGTAGCGCAGCTGGGAGCGCATTACATTCGCATTGTAGGGGTCGGGAGTTCGAATCTCCTCGGGTCCACCAAAAATCGACAAGTTTCGACAGAAGCTTGTCGATTTTACTTTTTCACTATTAACTCTTCACTTTTCACTCTTCTCTTTTTAAACTTGTCGATTAGGTAATAAGTAATAGTGAGAGGGGAAGAGAAAAACGGAAAAGAAAGTAAATGATAAATAAAATAAACGGGGAATGTCCTCTTTACAATTAACCTGATATGATATATAATGAGTTGCAACAGATTGAATACATGCAAGGAGAAATATAGCAATGCAATCTATTCCTGCAAAGAGGGTGTAAATATGAAGAATACTATCGTCTTTTGCATTATGACTCTCTGCATTTCTGTGTTCCTTTTATGCAGCGGATGTAGGGATGCATATATAGAGAAGGAACAGCAGATCAATATTCGTGAATATAGCTGTAGCATTCCCCAGATTGCTTTAGATAAAAATGAAATGATTCTCGATGTTAATGAAGAGGAAAGCCGCTTAAGATTTACTATAGGGGTTACAAGCGACGAGCTAAAGAGAAAGGAAGTTTCTGATTCGATCCCATATATTACGGAATACAGGTATTATGATTATCAGTTCAATGAAATAAAGAACAAGCGTAAAGAGACTATAGCACAATATGAGATTGCTTCTGCTAACGATAAATCAGGGACACTTGTGTTAGGCGGTACACAATATAGGCCGTACAACATGAATGAAGGTGTGCAGTATTATTTGTATCAAGATAATGTGCAGCTGGAACAGATTGTTATTCCCCTGGATTGGGCAGATGGGAATGGAGAATTGAGCCATCTTTACGGAGCTAAGGCACATTTAATGCTTGCTGACAATACTATTTATGCAGGTATTGACTACTATAAAGGCGATCGCTGGTATATTTACATCAATGACCGCTTTGTGGCGGAACCTGATTGGAAACCAGGCGTTCCGGAATATGAACTTTGCGGCTTGGTTGGTATTGGAGATACTCCATACGCTCTGGTACGAGTATGGGAGACCGACCGGGATGGGCAGATTGTGAATACCCTGTGGGAGACAGCAAGACTGGTGCCACTGACTCCAGAAACTACCGAACTATCTCTGGAAGGAACTGATATTGACGGAATTCCCACCGGAGGCGCTTTCTCGGACGGAACCTATGGCTATTTTATGTGCGGCGGAGAGTTGTGGTGTACCGATGGAGTAGAAAGTAAGCGTATTGCTGATCTGACCTTTTGCGGGGTCAACCAAACCTCCGAAGTGAGGTGTGTTCGTACACTTTCTGACGGACGTATCCTTGTAGTGGCGGACGGTGGCTTAATTGAGCTAACTGGGATGACAGAGGACAATACCGATGAGCGACAGGTATTCAACATCGGGGTAGCTAACCTCTACGGTACCATTGATGATTTTTCCAAGTCAGTGGCCAAATACAACCGCAACAGCGAGAAATACGCTTTTGCCATTAAGGAATATTCGGATTCTTCTGACCTGAATTTGGCTCTTTTATCTGGAGAAATCTCGATGATTGTCTCACGGGACCAGCTCCTTTTGAAAAACTACATTAATCAAGGGTTTCTTGCTTCCTTGGAAGAAGTAGCCCCCGATTTATTCAAAGAGGATGTTTTGATTAAGAACATTGTGGATGCTACCCGGGTGGATGGAGTCTGCTATTACCTTCCTCGAACCTTCGACATTCGGGGAGAAATGGCCCACTTCGACCTTCTGCCAAACGGAAGCAAATTTGAGACGCTGGAGGAATACTTTGCCTTCATTCGAGAAAACGATCTTACCTATTTCAAAATCCGTACCCCTCGTGATATTTTCACCTCATACGCTCAAAACCTGGATGAATGGATTGATTGGGAGAACAAGATTGCCCGGTTTGATACCGGCACTTTTGAGGCGCTTCTGGAATTCTGTACCAACGGCGGAAGTACCGATGAAATAGCAACCTATACCTCTCAACCCTTCAATATGTACGTTAGTCAGTTTTCATTAGAAGATACGATCAACGCCTTGTATTGTCCGGATATTCTTATCAAATACTGGGGAGATCCAAGCAGTTGGAACGAAGACCAGGAATCCCTGCGCACGTGCTATTCCATTCCTTCTGCTGTATTTAGTGGCTATGAGATTTACACACCGCATTTCATCGGAGTTGTCAAAGGCGAAGAGTTTCATGAAGCCGCTCGTGATCTAATGGAATTCTATTTTTTAGAGGACGTTGTGACCGAGTACGAGATGGGTGATATTGCATTTGACAGAGAAGGCTATAAACACACATTTTCCTTAAATAAAGCCGAGTGCGAACGATACCTGAAACGTAATGTATATGATGAAAATGGGAATCCGGATGCCCTTTCACTGGAACTTTACAATCGTACCTGGGACTATATCTATGAGAGTGACCACTTCCAGTATTTCCGAAATGATATCTTTGATGTGATGTACGAGGAAGCGGGACGGTTCTTCTCTGGTTCCATTACCGCCAAGCAAGCCGCCGAATATACCCAAAACCGCATTTCCATCTACCTTGCGGAGCAAAGCTGAATATTGCAGATCCCCCGCGAAGCAGAGCGATAGAACACCCCGGGCTGTGACATACCCTCCACAGCCCGGGGCGGTTTTTGTTGTAGGGGCGTAATCTGCGGCACCCGCCCCAAAGGCCCCCTCTGGGAGGGGGCTGCTGAGCGACAGCGAAGCTGGGGGAGTTCTCTCCTTCCATACGCATAACTCCCCCTGGCACCTGCGGTGCCACCCCCCTCGGGGAGGAGGGCAGGGGGGATGCATAAAGGGGGCTTGGTGGGAGGTTTTTCTTTTATATTGATTGGCAGGCTTCTTTGTGGTAAAATGGAACTGAAAACAGTAATTTCGGGAGGGCGAACGGCATGATTGTTTTGCTGACCGGTGCATCTCATACGGGGAAGACGGCACTTGCGCAAAGACTGCTTGAGAGGTACCAATATCCCTATTTGTCCATTGACCACTTGAAAATGGGCCTGATTCGTGCCGGATATACCGGTCTGACGCCTATGAGCGAAGAAGCCGAGCGGACGGCATATTTGTGGCCGGTTGTGCGAGAAATGATCAAAACCGCCATTGAAAACAAGCAGAATCT
>SVKS01000072.1 GCA_015068345.1 Oscillospiraceae bacterium | reverse complement strand
TAAGCGAACTGTTTTCCCAGATGGGGTTCCAGCCGGGAAAACAGTTCGCTTAGCAAACCGTTGTTTTCGTACACGTGACCGCTGCCGCCGGTCAGGGTGGTAAAGACGGCGGCGGAACCCGGGTCGGCGGTGGAGGCGGGATTCACGCTGTAAAGGGCAAGCCTCGTCCGGCCCAGGCTGAAGAGATACCGCACCGCAAGCTCCACGCCGGAGGTGCCATCGTAGGAAATGGAGCTGATTCCCGATTGGTTTTCCCGGCGCTTGCCAATGACCAGGGCACCCCGGCGGCGGGCTTCGGTCACGGTTTGATTCTCCCAGTTTTCGCTGACCCCGGTAACGATGATACAGGGCTCCGGATCATCCTGGGGAAGGTCGTCCAGGGAAGAAAGCTCGCTGATGGGCACGTGTTTTTTGCGCATTTCGTCCCGCAAGCTCTGAATCTGCCTCTGATGCCAGGCATAGCCTTTCATTTTGTCTTCAATGATGTAGTAAAGCACGGTGGAAATCTCCTTATCCCAAGGGACCAAAATGGTTGGGGCATTCCGCTCCACTATTATTATAATGCTTTTGGTGGGAAAAAGCAACAGAGGGGTTTCGGTTTTTTCGACAGGGTTCTGTGGGAGGAAGGGGGGATTATGTTGCAATTCGCCTACGGATTTGATACAATAGAGAAAACAAAAAAGGGGAAGAAGTATGCAAAAAAGACCGAATATTCTCTTTATTCTCAGCGATGATCAGGGGGCATGGGCCCTGGGGTGCGCCGGCAACCGGGAAATCATCACCCCCAATATTGATGCTTTGGCCCGGGATGGGGTGCGATTTGAAAACTTTTACTGTGCTTCCCCTGTGTGTTCACCAGCCCGAGCCTCCATCCTGACAGGGGAAATGCCCTCCTGCCATGGAGTACAAGATTGGCTTTCCGGAGGCAATGTGAACACTGCCAATCACCCTTACATGAAGGACCATTATAAGTTCCGAACCCTCGATGTTGGCATTGAATATTTGGCGGGGCACCCCAGCTATATTGCCGAATTGGCCCGGTCCGGTTACACCTGTGCGCTTTCGGGAAAGTGGCACCTGGGTAACCAGGAGGAAGCGAAGGAAGGCTTTTCCAAATGGTTCACCATTTCCAGCGGGGGCTGTCACTATTACGCACCGGATTTTTACGAAAACGGAGAATTCACCGATTGCCGGGATTACGTTACCGATGTGATTACCCAGCGGGCTTTGGACTACCTGGATGAATTGGGCAAGGGTCCCAATCCCTTCTGCCTGCAGGTACACTACACCGCACCCCACTCTCCCTGGGAGGCAGAGGAGCATCCTGCGGAATACCTGGAGATGTATAAGGATTGTCCTTTTGAAAGCGTGCCGGTGGAACCGATTCATAAATGCCAGGTTTCCAGCGCCCCGGTGGGGGATACCCCGGAAAAACGCAGGGAGAATCTGACCGGCTATTATGCGGCTATCACTGCCATGGATGCGGGGATCGGCCGTTTGGTGGAAAAATTGAAGCGGGACGGCCTTTATGAGGATACCATCATCATCTTCACCGCCGACAATGGTATGAACATGGGTCACCATGGTATCTGGGGCAAGGGGAACGGTACCTATCCGCCCAATATGTTCGATACCTCGGTGAAGGTACCCTTTGTGATCCGTCTGCCCCGGGCGGAAGTGCGGGGGATTGTGGCGGAACGCAGTGCCACCCATTGCGATCTCTATCCTACTATTCTCGAGCTTGCAGGAGCAAAGGTCGGACTGAATGACAAACAGCCCGGGGAAAGCCTGGTCCCCTACCTTGCTGACGGTTGCCCGGAGGGGGAGGAACGGACAGTGGAGATTCACGACGAGTATGGCTTTGTTCGTATGTTGCGGCGGGGACGATATAAGCTGGTGAAAAACTACCTTCATGGCACAAGCCAGCTTTATGATATGGTTTCTGACCCTGAGGAGACCCAAGATCGCATTGCCGACCACGCCCTTTCGGCGGTGGTTTCTGAATTGGAGGGGGAACTGGAAGCCTGGTTTGAACGCTACAGCGATCCCAAATGTGATGGACGGAAGGCCGTCGCTCTCACAGGGTCGGGGCAAAAAGATCTTTGCTGGAAGCCCGACGCATTTACCGATGAAAATGATCTCTATTACACAGGAACCCAACCTGAACCCCGAAAAGGAGAAATTAAATGAAAACTGTGCTTTACGTATTTTCGGCCACGGGAAACAGCCTGACCACCGCCTGGAAGCTTGCGGAAGGGTTGGAAAACTGTGAAGTTCGTTCGGTGGTTACCGCAGACCCGCAGAAGGTGGGGGAAGCGGATGCCATCGGCTTCGTATTCCCGGTTTACTATGGCAATATTCCCTACCCGGTGCGGGATTTTGTGGAAAGAATGCGGATGGAGGGAGAACCCTATCTGTTTGCGGTGGCTACCTGTCGTGGACACGTGGGAGCGGCGGCCGGCCGGCTGGATGCCTTGCTTCAAGAGAAGGGGAAGCACCTTTCCTGGGCTGGTATGGTGAAGCTTCCGGGCAATAGCTTCCTCAATACCCCAGAGGAGGATCAAAAGAGTCTGGAAGCCCAGGACAGCAATATCCGTGCTCTTCTGAATCCGATCCGGAACCGGGAGGAGATCGACCTGAGGTCCGGAGAGCTTGGGGAAACACCGGTGGATTATCCCGGAAATTTCCGTGGTATCATGGCGGACGAAAGCTGTCGGGGATGTGGTATCTGTGCCGGAGTTTGTCCGGTGGGAAATATCACCATTGTCGATGGGAAGGCTCTGGTGGGAAACAATTGCGTCACCTGTCTGGCCTGCTTCCATTGGTGCCCCACCGAGTCGATTTACATGAGCAAGCAGGATCTCATAGCCCGCCGAAGAAAGTACCATCACCCGGCGGTTACCTATGCCGATATCGTGGCTCTGAACCGGGAAGCAGAATGATGGTGGGTCAAGAGAAAATACAACTTTGTATCGCAAAATGAACCTTGCCATAGAACGACAATTGTGATAGGATAAAGAAAAAAGGAAAGAAGGAATATCCCATGAAAAAGACTCTGGTAACCTATTTTTCCGCCAGCGGTGTCACCAAAGGAGTGGCGGAAAAGCTTGCGGGGGCAGCGGGTGCTGACCTTTTTGAAATCAAACCGGAAGTTCCCTACACCACCGTCGACCTGGATTGGCGTGACAAAACCTCCCGTTCCAGCCTGGAAATGACAAACAAAGCCCACCGTCCCGCCCTTGCCAAGGAGGATGCGAAGATCGGAGAATACGACGTGATCTTCCTGGGCTTCCCCATCTGGTGGTACGTGGCTCCCACCATTGTGAACTCCTTCCTGGAAGGCTATGATTTTTCGGGCAAGACCCTGGTCCTTTTCGCCACCTCCGGTGGAAGCGGCTTTGGTAATACCGAAAAAGAACTCAAACCCAGCCTGGCGGAGGACACCCGGGTTATCACCTGGAAGGTTCTGTCTCCGAAGGTCACCGAAGCCGAACTGGCTGCTGAGCTATCGAAACTGGCCCTCTGAAAGGAGAAGACTATGCATTTTGAACACGTCACCATCCGTGCCAAGAGCCTTTTGGACTCCATCGCTTTCTATGAGGAGGTTGTGGGACTGAAACTGGTGCGGGATATGCGGCCCCATGCGCCCATTGTCTTTTTGGCAAATGAGGAGGGAGCTACCAGGGTGGAACTCATTGCAGACGGTATTGCCTACACCGGCGGCGGTATTTCCCTGGGCTTCCACACGGAGAATGTGGAGGAGAAACACACGGCGCTTACCCAAAAGGGGTTTCAACCCACCCCCATTATCACGCCCAATTCCCATACAAAATTCTTCTTCATCGTCGATCCTAACGGGGTGGAGATTCAGTTCATCAATTGAAAACCCTCACCGCAGCCCGAAATCCGGGTTGCGGTGATTTTTGGTTTGTGCTATAATGCGGGTAACGAATCTGCTGTTTGGCGCATGGCCAATGGGAGGTACCCTATGATCTGTCTGGAACATCAACATCTGAAATTGCATATCGACCCGGATAAAAACCGGGCTACCCTGTTTACTGATTGCTATGCCGAAAGCCCCGTTCCCTTCCTGGCGGCGGAGCTGGATGGAGCTCCCAGGGAAGCATTGCCCACCCGGGTGGTACCCCCCACCCGTCCGGTTCCCGATCCCGGCCGGGTGAAGGCACAACCGGTGGCTATGGTATTGGAAGGGGATATTTTGACCGCCTTCTTTGCCGATGCAGGGGAGGTTGCCCTGCAGGTAGAGTTGGAAGAGGACTTTGTTACCATTCGGGTCTTGTCCTGCCCGGAAAGGGTGGAAAAACTCCACTTTGGGGGAATCTTTTGCCCAGAGTGCGGAGAGGAATACAAGTCAGCGGGGATGGCCCTGAATCTCCACACCAATTCGGATAACCTGCTTGGCGTCAAGGAAACCCTGGGTGCGGTAGCCTTCCGTCGGTTTGGAATTGTGGATGCCGCTTTCGCTGTTCTTTTGGCGAAAAACGAAGACCTGCGTACCGTGATGGGCCGGGTGACCCGGGACATTACGGAGGACATCCCATGGAATCCCAAGGCCGGGGCCTTTGCGGACGATTATCCCGACGTGCGCTATTCCTACCTGATGAATCATACCGGTATTACCATGGACACGGTGGAAAACTGGATCGCCCTGGCAAATCGCTTCGGGGCCAAACAGCTGGACTTCCATGGGGGATATTCCTTCCGTTTTGGTGATTTGACCCCCAATTCCGAGCTATACCCAGGCGGTAAGGTCGACTTCATGCGGGTCATCGACCGCCTGCACGATGCAGGAATCCAGGCAGGGCTTCATACCTACGCCCAATTCATCGACATGGATTCTTCCTACGTGACTCCTGTTCCCCATCCGGGACTTGGGGGCTATCCCTTCACCCTGGCCTGCGATGTGGATGAAGGGGCTTTGACCCTTCCGGTTCTGGAATCCACCGCCCATGTTTCCACAAAAACCGGATTCTTTGTGCGTAACAGTGTCTATCTCATGGCGGATGGAGAACTGATGCGTTTTGATGGGGTGGGGGAAAGGGAATTCCGCCTTGCCGAGCGTGGTGCGTTGGGAACCACCGCCGCACCCCATAGGGCGGGATGTGTCATGAAACATCTTCTTTCCTGCTTCGGCCGCTTTGCCCCCGACCCGGAGGGGGAGCTGTACCTGGCAATTGCCCGGAACACCGCCGAGTTTTATAACGAAATGGGCTTCGATATGATCTATCTGGATGCCATCGACGGATCGGATATTTTTGCCGGAGCCGAAAATGCCTGGTATTACGGAGCGAAGTTTGTGGCGGAGATCCTCAAATATGTGAAAAAGCCCCCTATTCTGGAAATGAGCGAAATGTGGCACCACTTCTGGTACTTCCGCACCCGCATGGGTGCCTGGGATCACTCCAACCGGGGCCACAAGTATCTGCTCGGGGAACATAATCAAAGCAACCTGCGGGTTCGGGCAAGGAATCTGTTGCCCCAGAATTACGGCTGGTGGAGCTACGGCAAGGCGGACCCCCTTGAACCCATCCAGACCCGTCGTCAGTTCCTGGATGATTACGAATTTTGGGCAGGCAACGCTCTAAAAAACGACTGGTCCCTTGCCTTTCTGCCGGGAGGGAACGGGGAACAAAGCGATGAAATGTCCCGCTTTGCCGCTCGTATTGGGGAATTCGAAGCCCTGCGCCTGGGGGGTGCCCCTGTGGATTGGTCGGAAATCGGAGAACGGGAGGTTATGCTGGTTGACGGAAAGCCGGTGCCGGTAACCTACCAAAAGGCACTGCTCACAAGCTATGATGCCCCATCTGTGCCGGAAGTCCCCGCCGGGGAAACCCTCTGCCGCCTGCGGGTGGAAAACCGGCCCTATCCGGCCGGGGAAAAGGGTCCGGCCCTACTTTCCGGGGATACCCGGAGCCTTTCCCTGTTGGCAAGCAAAAACGTAACCGCAAGCCTGAAAGAGACAGGGGAGGGGATCACCCTCGCCGCCACCCAATCGGGTCAGATTGGCTATGCCAAAATCGACCGGCCTTTCCCGGGCGGAATCGATCTTTCGGGAACCCCGGGGCTTTACGTCATGGTGCAGGGGGACGGCAAGGGTGAGGTGCTGGATCTGCAGTTAAAAAGTCAGAAATACGCTCTTAGCGGTACCCTGGATCGGGTGATCACGGTGGACTTCGTGGGTTGGAAATGCTTCAATCTGATCGAAAGCGATGGGGGACGGTTGGGCGAAGATTACTGGCCCTTCTCCGGGGGCGGACACTACAATCCATACGACCACGATCCGGTTTTCACCGTGGCGGAAGAGGTACCCTTGACCCAATACGAATGGCATCCCTCCGGATTGGATCTGGATATTTACTTCACCAATCGGGAAAAGACCGACCTTCGGGAAATCTCGATGCTTTCGGTCTGGATGAATCACATGAGAGATGGGGAGGAGTACCAGGTCACCATCGGTGAAATCTCCCCCTTCCCCATTGACAGGAAGCCCGTTTCAGGGCTTGTTCTCACCATCAACGGCATCGATTACCCGGTGGGTGGGGAATTGCCGGTGGACGCCTACCTGGAGCTGGAGGGTGGCAGCTGGTACGCCTACGACCTGGAGGGAAAGCTTCTTACGGGACTTACCTTCCCGAAGCTTCCTGTTTCCATCCCGGAAGGAAGCCGCATTACCGCCCGGGCGGAAGGGGATTACGGTATCGAGTTGACCATCGGGACAACCCCTTGCCAAATCGGGGAAAATCTGGTATAATCAGGAAAACTTCAAATATGGCTGCCACCGGGTAGCAGGAATGCATGGGCATCCTTTGTGCGTCGTTAGGTCTTGGAAGACGTACATGGGGTGCCTTTTTGAATGAAAGGACGGCAATATGGAAAGCATGAAAGGGAAACTGGCGTATTTTACCCCCGGAGAGTGGGGCCTTTGGCTGGGGTCGGTGGGATGTATCCTTACTGCTTTTTTCTTGTTTGACGGGAGGGATGGGTTGACCCTGGTTGCCTCTCTGGTGGGGGTTACCTCCCTGATCTTCAACGCCAAGGGAAATCCCTTCGGGCAGTTTTTGATGGTGATATTCAGTCTTCTTTACGGTATGATTTCCTGGGGTTTTGCGTATTATGGGGAGATGATCACCTACCTGGGCATGACTGCACCTATGGCACTTTTCGCCCTGATCGCCTGGCTTCGCCATCCTTTTCGCGGCAACCGGGCGGAGGTGGCGGTGAATCGTATTTCCCGGAGGGAGGTAGGATTCATGATTCTTCTCAGCCTGCTTGTGACCCTGCTTTTCTGGTGGATTCTTGCCTTTTTCGGTACGGCAAATCTTTTGCCCAGTACCATTTCGGTGACCACCAGCTTTCTTGCGGTCTACCTGACCTTCCGGCGGAGTCCCTGGTTTGCCCTGGCCTACGGAGCAAATGATCTGGTATTGATCCTTCTGTGGTCCATGGCGGCGCTGGAGGAGCCCCGGTATCTTTCGGTGATCGTCTGCTTTGCGGCCTTTTTGGTGAACGATCTTTATGGATTTTTTGCCTGGCGGCGCATGGAAAAGCGGCAAAGGGGCGTATAATTTTTTCGTGGAGTGGGGGACGAACTTCTTCCCTTTTCTTCCTCTTTGTGGTACAATGAAACCAGACTCGCGGGATATCATCCATGTAAGGAGGTATCGAAAATGGAATTTACCCCGGAAACCCGAAAAAAACTGACCAAATGGATCATCGGCGTGGTCACCGCCTGCATCATCATTTTCCTTGGTGTACAGAACATCCACGTGCTGATGAACGCTGTTTCCTATTGCTTTGACCTGATTTCTCCCCTGCTGGTGGGACTGGTTTTGGCCTTCATGCTGAACGTACCCATGCGGTATTTCGAACTGAAGGTTTTTACCTCCAAAAAGATGCCTTACAATCTGCGGCTGTTGTTATCCTGTCTGCTGTCCCTTCTGATCATCATTGGGATTTTGGCGGGCGTTGTATGGCTGGTGATTCCCGAACTGGTGGACGCCCTGACGGTGATCGTGGAAACGGTGATCGAATCCATCAACCGTCTCAGTGATATGAGCCAGGCTGAGGTAGCCGAACTGCCCTTTGGTAAGTATCTTCTGGAAATCGATTGGAATGGCCTGTTGGAAAAACTGCAGACCTGGCTCCAAAACGAGGGGGGCAACATCGTCAACACTGCCTTCGGTACCATCGGATCGGTGGTGGGGGGTGTGTTTGACTTCTTCATTTCGCTGGTTTTCTGTTTTTACATTGTTTTCAGCAAGAAAAAGCTCAAGGAGCAGGCCACCCGTCTGACCCGAGCCTGGCTTCCTGCGGGCTTTGGGGAAAGCTTCATCTACGCCACCTCGGTGGCAAACCTGAACTTCCGCAATTTTATCACCGGCCAGTCGCTGGAAGCGGTGATTTTGGGATGCCTTTGCATGATCGGGATGCTCATCCTGGACATTCCCTACGCTCCCATGGTGGGTGCCCTGGTGGGTGTCACCGCCCTGATTCCGGTGGTGGGTGCCTTCATCGGCGCCGGTGTGGGTGCCTTCATGATCGTCACCGAGAGCCCGGTAAAGGCGGTGGTATTCGTGGTATTCCTGGTGATCCTCCAACAGCTGGAAGGGAACCTGATCTACCCCAAAGTCATGGGCAGCCGGGTCAACCTGCCCGGCCTTTGGATCCTGGCGGCGGTCACCATCGGCGGTGGCCTGGCGGGACCAATTGGTATGCTTTTGAGTGTGCCGGTGGCCTCCACCATTTACGTGCTTTTGAAGGAAGCCACTGCCAAGCGGGAAGCAGAGCTTGCCGCAAAAGCAGCCCCCGAACCGGAACCCGAAAAAGAGGAAAAAACGGAAGAATAAACAAAAACGTCCGTCGGCATGACCGACGGACATTTTGTTGATAAAAATTACTTTTTCTTGTTCTTGGGCTTCTTGATGCGGCAGAGCTTGGTGTTGAGGGCCAGAAGCTCTTCCTTGGTGAACTTGATGTCCGCCATGCCGCCCATCAGGGTGAAAAGACGCAGAGCCGTGAAGCCGCCCATCATGCTCATCATGTCGGGGGAAACTTCAAAGCCGGCGGCCTTGACCTTGCCGCCCTTCTTACCCTTGCCGCCAAGGACCTTGCCAACAAGCTTCATGAAAAGGAGCTTGCCCCGGAAGGTGCTGATGATGTCGCTCATCTTGTCATTCAGGGAGAGGTAGCCTTCTTTGGTCTTGATGTCAAACCAGTTCAGGATGGCGCCCTCTTCCTTCAGCCGGTAGTCTTCGTTGAAGGTATCCACCTTGCGGATGATGCTTTCATCCTGGTATTCCCCGGCCACGGCAACCAGCTTGGTTTCGCCCGCATTGGGCACATCAAAGTAGAAGAAGTGTTCGGCACTTTCCTTCACGCCCAGGGATTCGCCGTTTGCAAAAAGCTCCACCTTGGGCAGGTTGGAGTAGACGGTAACACGGGTTACGTCCTCCACCCGGTCCACGTAGCGCTTGCCGCACAGGTGAACGAAGGGATCATCCGACAGCCATGCCTTGTAGGCATAGAAGGCATCCTTCTTGTACTTGCGGTCGATGGTTACCAGACCCTTGTGGTTCTGTCCGTTTTCGCCGCCTTCGTTGCGGGCATCGGCACCGAAGTCAAACATATTCCACACGTGGGTGGCCCACATATACTTACGGGTGAACAGTTGCTTGATCAGCTCTTCGTGGTAGTAAGCCTGATATTCTTCGGTGTAATCCCCCTGCTTGGGATCGCTGGTGTGCCAATTCAGGGCTTCACAGCCGTATTCCGAGCAGCCGATGGGGATGGTGGGGTGCATGGCGTGGAACTTGTCGAACCAGGGGCCGTTCATGTCGGTTTCGCCGCCGTACCATCCGAAGTAGTGGTTGTAGGAAACCACGTCGGGAATCTGCAGGTAGGGGTCTTCCATTTTGCACATGGAAACCGCCGCAATGGTAGTCAGACGGGTGGGGTCCATTTCGTGGCACAGGTCGTTGAGGATTCTGTGGTTTTCCAAAAGATCCTCGGTGGAGCCGGAAATGGTGATTTCATTGGAAAGACCCCACACCACGATGGAAGCATGGTTGTAGTTCTGGGTAATCAGTTCCTTCATCTGGGAAATGGTGTTTTCCTGGCCGGTGGGCATATGGCGGGAAATGTAAGGGATTTCGGCCCAGATGACAAGACCGTATTCGTCGCACAGGTCGTAGAAGACCTGGCTGTGCTGGTAGTGGGCCAGGCGGATGGTGGTGGCACCCACTTCGTAGATCAGCTCAATGTCCTCCTTGTGGTCTTCGGGGGAGAGGGCGTTGCCCTTGCCCCAACGGTCCTGGTGACGGGACACACCACGCAGGGGGTATTCTTCGCCGTTGAGGATAAAGCCGTTATCCGGATCAATTTTGAAGGTGCGGCAGCCAAACCGGGTGGAAACCGTGTCGATGACCTGGCCGTTTTCCGCAAGCTCCACCTTCATGGTGTAAAGGTAGGGGTTCTTGCGGCCGTGCCACAGGGTGACGTTCTCAATGTCCAGGGTGGCGGTGGTATCGGCGGTGGAAAGGAAGTTGACTTCCGTCCCTTCCTTGTCGGTGATGGTGTAGCAAAGCGTCTGGCCCGGCTTAAGGTTGGTGACGTAGGCTTCCACGGTGACCTTGGCATCCTTGCCGCAGACCTCCGGGGTGACCTTCAGGCCGGGGGTGCCGTAGTAATCCAGGTCAAAATGGCTTTCGGGCACGCAAACCAGATTTACGTCCCGGTAAAGGCCGCCGTAGAAGGTGAAGTCGGCCATCTGGGGATAAACGGTCTCATTGGGGGCATTGTCCACGGCGATGACCAAAAGATTTTCTTCGGCCAGCTTTTCGCCAAGGCTTACCCGCCAGGTGGAGTAGCCGCCGTCGTGGTGAACCAGCTTTTCGCCGTTCAGGTACACGTCGGCGGAGGAGTTGGCGCCCTGGATTTCCAGGTAGTAGCAGGCGGCTTGGGGAAGATCGCTCTTGGTGATGGTTTTGGCGTAGGTGGCGGTGCCACGGTAGTAGTCGTTGCCGCCGTCCTGACCGTCGGTGGCGTTCCAGGAATGGGGCAGATCCACCACTTCAACGGCGGGGTCAATGGTGGTGGGGATGGCGTCCCCCTTGGCGAAGGACCACTTGGCATTCAAATTCAAAACTGTTCTCAAAATTCTTACCTCCTTGGCAAAATCGGGAAAACGGCAGGCAGACATATGGTCCGCCTGCCGTATATCAACGTGGTTTATTTATTCTTGCGGGCAGCAAGATCGCTGGTCATCTGGGCCAGGGTCTTTTTGTCAATGTTGTAAATGAGGGCAACACCAACGAACTGGCAAATGGCGCTGAAGGTATAAAGACCTGCAACCAGCCAGCACAGTCTGCCGGCGGTTTCGGCCGACTGACCGATGGTACCCAGGGAGGACTGATAACCAATCAGGGAAGTGCCCATGATGGCAATCACGGCTGCGGGGCCGACACCCTGTGCAAGCTTACGGAAGAAGGAGTGCAGAGCGTAAACAACGCTTTCTTCTCTCTTGCCGAATTTCCACTCCTGGTAATCGATGGCATCACCCATCATTGCCCAGGAAACGCAGTTATAGAAGCCCATGCCCAGACCGAAGAAGATCAGACCGACCATGTAAACGATCAGCTGAAGGTTCATGGGGCACAGGGGGAAGCAGCAAAGAATTGCACCGCCGACCAAACCGGCAATGGAACCGATGGAAGCAACTTCCTTCTTACCGTACTTTTTAACCAGCTTGGTGGCGAAGGGCATGAAGATGAACATGGGCAGGAAGCCAACCATCATAACCAGACCGGACAGGGAAGCCATACCAAAGTGGGTGGCGAACATAATGGTGTTGGCGGTACCGGCAGACTGCATGCCTAAGAACATACCCATGGCAGCGATGGTGCAGCCAACAGCGGGACGGTTTTTCATGAAGGTACCGAAGGATTTGATCAGGTTAACCTTTTCACCTTCATCGTTAAGCTGACCATATTCATCGCCGCGAATGGTGATGTTCTTGATCATCAGGACAAAGAAGATGAAACCGATAACACCCATGATCAAAGCGGCCCAGAATACCTTCTCACCCAAGAGCACTTCGATCTGACCGCCGGTCAGGGGGCTAAGTACCTTGTCGCCGGCTTTGTAAGCTTCACCGGTCAGGGGATTATTCAGGAAGTTTTCGGGAGCAAATGCGCTTTCGGCGCCTTTGGGAATTTCAATCTTATCCAAGAACCAGGTGGGGTTGGCCGGATCGAAGGAAACCTTCTGCCAAATCAGCATGGGCAGAATGATACCGGGCAGCATACCGCCCACGGCACCGCCGATGGAACGGAAGACCGAAAGCTGGGCACGTTCGCCTGCATCTTCGGAAACGATGTTGAGCATGGTGCCGTAGGGAACGTTTGCCATGGTGTAAGCAGCGTCCCAAATGATGTAGCCAAGGACGAAGAGGATGGCCTTAACAACGATGTTGGCATTGGGGAAGGGAAGGAAGACGGCGGCACCACCGATCAGAAGACCAAGGGCACCAATAAAGATGTAAGTCTTGTATTTGCCGAGCTTGTACTTTCTGCGGTCGTTGTCGATCAGGGAACCGATCAGGGGGTCGTTGATTGCATCCCATGCCTGAACGAGAAGCAGCAGGATGGAGAACAGACCGGTCTCCATAAACATGTAAACAAGCCAGAAGGTCTGCACGGTGTTTTTCAGACCGAAGCTCATGTTACAGCCAAGGTCACCGGCAGCATAGGCAAGCTTGTCGCGAATGCCGAACTTGCGATAGCCCTTGGAATCCAGTTGGACAGGTTTCTTAGCCATTTGAATTCTCCTCACTTTTCCATTATGTACCAAAAAGTCCTAGTACATATTTAATTTTACAGCATTATAATAACAAGAAGCGACAAAATCTGTGAGGAAAAAATTTGGATGAATCGGTAAAAATTTTGTCCGAAGTCTTGATATTTTTTATGAAATGTACGATAATAAGAAAAATGCAAAAAAACGCCTTGGAAAGGGGGAGAATCCCGTGAAATATCAGGCGGAATACGACTACCTGGAAAGGGTTCTTGGGAAAATGCGTCTTCGGGTCATGCTTCTCACGCGGAATTGGGAGCCTGACCAGTACCTGGATTTTGGCCTTCGCAAATTCCTTGGGGTGGGGGATCGTTACCACAGAATTCTACAGTCCTCCGAAAGCTGGGCGGCGGAAAATACCATCTACCGCATCACCGACGAATTCGATTGCAACTACGTCTTTCTCCTACTGCCCGAAACCGGGGACGGCATGTTGGTGGGACCCTACCTGACCCTGGAAAAGACCAGGGAACAGCTTATGGAGGAGGCAGAGCGCTATGGCCTTCCTGCAAGCCGTCTCCACGATCTGGAAGCCTGCTATGCCGCCATTCCTCTCCTGCGGGACGACAGCACCTTTTTTGCCATGATGAACGTGTTCGGGGAAACCATTTGGGGGGGGAGCCATACCTTCACCATGTTGGAGGTTCGGGACGATCCGCCAGCCGGAAGACTTTGGCAGGAGGAGGAAGCGGACCGAGACCCGGCGGAGGTGATGCTACGCATGAAATCCATGGAAGACCGATACACCTACGAAAACGAGTGGATGCAGCTGGTGACCCTGGGGCAAAGCCAGCGGGCGGAGCGGATGTTGGG
>SVKS01000071.1 GCA_015068345.1 Oscillospiraceae bacterium | reverse complement strand
GAGGATCCCTACCTGGGCGCCGAAATGGCAAAGGCGGTGGTACGGGGGGTCCAGACCGCCGATCCCGCATCCCCCAGAGCCATGCTGGCCTGCGCCAAGCACTTCGTGGGCTATGGTGCCAGCGAAGGGGGCCGGGACTACAACCACACCGAAATTTCCGACTACGCCATGCAAAACTATTACCTGTCCGCCTTCCGGGCGGCGGTGGATGCGGGATGCGCCACCGTCATGTCCTCCTTCAACGAAATCAACGGCATCCCCACCAACGCCGATAAGCGGGTCATGACCGGCTACCTTCGGGATCAGATGGGCTTTGAGGGCTTTGTGGTCAGCGACTGGGAAGCCATTGCCCAAATGCACCTCTTCTCCGGCTTTGCCGAAAGCCCCGCCGAGGCCGCCCGTATGGCCCTTGCCGCCGGGGTGGACATGGATATGATGGATAACTATTATCTTGACCACGTGGAGGAGCTGGTGGCGGAAGGTAAGCTTTCGATGGAGGAGCTGGACACCGCCGTGCTTCGCATTCTGGAAACCAAGCTCCGCTACGGCCTGTTTGCCAACCCCTACATTGACGATCAGCCCTATAACCTGGATGAGCACATGGATATGGCCCAGCGCATGGCCGAAAAATCCATCGTTCTCCTGAAAAACGAGAAGAAGCTCCTGCCCCTGAAGAAGGGTACCAAGCTGGGGATCGCGGGCCCCATGGCAAACTGCGGCTCCGACCTGGTGGGAACCTGGGCATTGGATTTTGACCCGGCCCTGTCCCGGGATGCCGCCGACGTACTGGCGGAACAATTTGATCTGGTACCTCTTGGGGAAGCCGATTACCGCACCCTGTACCGGGACAATGTGGAAGCCTGCGTGGTGATGCTGGGCGAGACCCGGAAGGTCACCGGTGAAGCCACCGCCCTGGTGGATATCGGGATCCCCTCGGATCAGCTCGCCCTGGTGGAAAAGCTCAAGAAGCTTGGGAAACCGGTCATCGGCGTTTTCTGCTTTGCCCGTCCCATCTCCTTCGGGGAATACGACCACCTCTTCGATGCCATTTTGTATGCCGGTCACGGGGGTACCCGGGCGGCGGAAGCCATTGCCGCCATCCTTTCCGGGGATGCCCAGCCGGAGGGCCGTCTGCCCTTCACCCTGCCCTGGCACCAGGGTCAGCTTCCCCTTTACTACAACGCCCTGCCCGGTTCCCGGAAGATCAACGGCTACTATGGGGACATGGTACCCGCCCTGTCCAACTACTGCGATGCCACGGGAGCACCCAACTATCCCTTCGGCTACGGCCTTTCCTACACCGAATTTGATATTTCGGAGATCACCGCCGAAACCCTGGTGTCTGCCGCCGACCTGGAGGCAGGCAAGACCTTCGACCTGTCGGTGCAGGTGAAAAACGTTGGGGATAGGGCCGGGATCGCGGTCCCCCAGCTCTATGTCCGGGACCTCTTCGGAAGCCGTATCCGTCCCCTTCGTTCTCTCCGGGGGCACAAAAAGCTCGCCCTGAAAGCCGGGGAGGAGAAGACCGTTACCTTCACCCTTGGCAAGGCCGACCTGGGCTATTACCTGGAGGACGGCAGCTTCCTCCTGGAAGCGGGGGAATTCGATATCTTCATCGGCGAAAACTGCCTCACCGAAAACAAAATCAGGATCTCCGTTCAATAAAGCGAAAACGCCTCCCATCGAGGCGCACTCCGCAAGGAAGTGCGCCTCAACTAAGTTTGCCCTTTTGGGCAAGTGAAGTTATCTACGATAGTGAAGTTGTCCTGCGGACAGTGAAGTTGGCAGACTTGACTTCACTTGTGCAAAGTGTCAATTTATTGTAAATAGAACCGCGAGAGACAACTTCTTTTCGAAGTGTCTCTCGCGGGCGTTTTTTGTTGGGGGAGAGAAAGAAATTAGTGGAAAGGTTATACTGCGGGGATCGGTTTGCCGCCTACGGCTTCGGCGTCCTCTTTCTTCAGGGCCAGGGTGGCGGTGCCGTATTTGAAGACGCAGAGGTCACCCCAGGCGTCGGTGTTTGCGCCAAGGTATTGGAGCCCTGTGCGATAGTCGGCGTAATCCCCCCGGAGGATGCCCTGGGCCAACAGGTGGCAGTCCTGCACGAACCGCCAATCCAGCCAATCACAATCCATAATGGCGGGGGAGTCGTAGGCCAGGGGAAGGCCATTCATGGCCATCTGGTAGGCGTGGCCCACGTTCACCTTCAGGTTGTAACGCCGATAGGGGGTGAAGGCGGTTTTGATATATTCCACAAAGGCCGCCACGTCCTGCGCAAATACCCGGATAGAGGCCTCGTCCCGCAGGCTTTGCCCAAGCCCTGAGCCGATGCAGTCACCCGAAAAGAGGAGCCCGTCGGTCAGATCCACAAAGATGGTGCCCCCGTCGGAATGTCCCCGAACCCGGAAGGGCTTCACGGTGACCCCGCCCAGGTCGAACAGGGTGGACTCGAAGTCGATGTAGCGCACAAGCTTTGCCACCTCCTCCTCCGGGGTGGTGGGGAGGTTGATTTTGAAGAAGAAGAAGGGTTCGCCTTCCCCCACCCAAATAGGAATACCCCGTTTGAAAAGGGGCTCGTACATGCCGATGTGGTCGGGGTGGCAGTGGGTGGTGGCGGCCATCAGCTCCCGGCCCTCCGCCAGGGCTTCCAGCATGGAGATGAAGTTCTCCTCCGCACCCGGGCGGGGATTGATCTTGTCCATTTTCATGCCGTGGATGTAGTTGTTGCCCTGGTCGATGACCATGGCTTTTTCGCTGCCGCAAAGCAGGTAGAAGCTGACGCCCATGCCCCCAAGGATGGTGCCCTCCTCGGCGGGAATGTCGATGCGGTAACAGTTTTCGTGAATGCGGATGATGACGTAGCTGCCGTAACCCACACGGTCGCCGGGGGTTTGCAGGGCGGGAAGAAGCTGGCTTTGGGAGGTGATCCAGTTCATTTGGGTGGCTCCTTTCGGTTGTTTTCTCCAGTATATCACTTTTTTTCGGAAAATGTAAGCGAAAAGTTTACGTGATGGGGAAAAAGACCCCGAAGCGGAGGGGTGCAATCCTTCTTGCTATTTTTGAAAATTGTGGTATACTGTGGGGGAGAAAAAAGAGCGTTAGGAAGGAGCAAATATGAAAATCAAGCTCAACCCCAGGCTGGCGGTGGTACTTTCCATGGGGATATTTGGCACCCTGGGGCCCTTCGTGCGGAATATCCCGGTGACCTCCGGGGAACTGGCCCTCTATCGGGCGGTGCTGGCGGCCCTGATGATCGGGGGATTTCTGCTTGCCACCGGGCAAAGGATCCCCTTCAAAAAAATCGGCTGGGGGATTCCCCTGCTGCTCCTTTCGGGGGCGGCCATGGGCTTTAACTGGATCCTGCTTTTCGAAGCCTATCGCTACACCACCGTGTCCACTGCTACCCTGTGCTACTATTTTGCCCCGGTGCTGGTGACCATCGCAAGTCCCATCCTGTTTCGGGAAAAGCTGGGTCCCAAGGGGATCCTGTGCTTTGCCATGTCCACCCTGGGCATCGTGCTGATCACCGGGGTGGGGAGCCTGGGGGGAGGGAATGCCTTCATCGGCATCCTTTTTGCCCTGGGGGCGGCGGTGCTTTACGCATCGGTGGTTTTGATGAACAAATTCATCAAATCGGTGGATGGGATCCACCGGACCTTTCTGCAATTCCTGGCGGCCATTGCCGTATTGACCCCCTACGTGCTTCTCAACGGTGGTGTTACCCTGGGGCGCATGGACGGTGTGGGCTGGATTTGCCTGCTTACCGTGGGTCTGGTACACACCGGCGTGGCCTACTGCCTGTATTTTACCTCCCTGAAGGACCTTTCGGGCCAGCAGGCCGCCATTTTGAGCTACGTGGATCCCCTGGTGGCGGTGTTGGTTTCGGTGGCAGTGCTTGGGGAATCCATGGGACCCTGGCAGATTGTGGGAGGCATCCTGATTTTGGGCTTCACCCTGTATAACGAGATTTCGCCGAAAAAGGAGAAACAAATATGATTCCGAACCCAAAGCATGAACTCAAGTTCCGCCCGAACGGCACCTTCCGGGTTTTGATGATGTCCGATCTGCAGGAATCGGCAAGCTATGATCCCCGCTCCCTGCGTTCGGTGGAGGTGCTTTTGGAGGAGGCCGACCCCGACCTGGTGATTTTGGGGGGCGACAACTGCTACGGTCCCGAAATCCAGGGGGAGGAAGATCTGAAGCGTTTCCTGGATATCTTCACCAGACCCATGGAGGAACGAAAGATCCCCTGGGCTCATATCTTTGGCAACCACGACCACGACGTGGAGCTGGATCCCGACCGGCACCAGGCCCTTTACGAAGCCTATCCCATGAACCTGTCGGGTCACACCGGGGAGGGGATCCATGGGAAGACCAACTTTGTTCTGCCCGTCAAAAACCAAAGGGGGGAGATCGCCCTGGCGGTTTGGGGATTGGATACCAACCATGCAGTAGAAAATCTGGATGAGTGGATTGGGGGCAGTATGAGAAAGGCCACCCACCTGCCGGAACGCCCCAATCCTGCCGGGGAGTGGGGGATGCTGTATTTCGATCAGCTGGCCTGGTATCACGACAGATCGGTGGAACTGGAAAAGGCGGCGGGGAAAAAGGTGCCGGGTCTCCTTTGCATGCACATTGCCCCCTGGGAATACGTCACCGCCCAGAAAAACCCGGAGATCTGTGTCCGGGAAGGCCATTATGACGAAGAGCTTGGGGGAATGGCCCTGAATCCGGGACTTTTCAGCCTGCTTTTGCAGAGGGGGGACGTCCGGACCATCTGCTGTGGCCACACCCACATGAATGATTTCGATGCGGAGTATCTTGGTATTCGCCTGTTCTGGGACGCCTGCGTGGGATACCGCTGTTACGGGGTGGATGAGCGCCGGGGCGGCAGACTTTTCGTTTACCACGAGGAGGATCCCACCCGGGTGGAAAGCCGCATGATCCGTACCTTGGGAAAGTGAGAGGAAACTATGAAACTGAATCTGGATATCATCAAAAAAATCGTCTGCGGTGCCGAGTGGGTGGAGGAGAAGGAAAATGGCTTCATTTTCCACCGCTTCACCCCCTGGGAGGAGGCCGCCATTGAAAATAGCAACGTGAATTGTCCCGCCGGAGTCCGGCTGGCCTTCCGCACCGACGGCACCGAGCTGGAGCTTGGGGTTTCCGCAAAGCCCGCTATGGAGATCCGGAGCTATTTTGCCCTGGACGTGCGGGTGAACGGGAGCCTGGTGGGAAGCCTGACCAACCTGCCAAGCGAAGAGGCGGTGGGAAATTACGCTGAAAAGGAATACCAAACCGGGGACTATACCGCCACCTTCGATCTGGGGGTGGGGGAAAAGCTGGTGGAGGTGCTTTTGCCCCATTCTCTGGAACTGACCATGGGGCAGATGGAGCTTCCCGATGCCACCCTGGTGGAGCCGGTGAAGCGGACAAAGCGGCTGGTGGCCTACGGGGACTCCATCACCCAGGGCTTTGATGCCCACCATCCCGGGGCAAGCTACGCCGTTCGCCTGGCGGATGCCCTGCGGATGGAGCTTTCCGACAAGGGTATCGGGGCGCCACCTTCCGGCCCGATTGGGTGGAAAGCCACAGAGCCGACCTGGTCACCGTGGCCTTCGGCACCAACGATTGGGGAGCAAGTACCCCCGAAAGGGTCAGAGAACAGGCTACAGCCTTCCTGGACCGGTTGGCAGATTGTTACCCCGGGGTTCCGGTGGTGGTGCTGACCCCCATCTGGCGAAAGGACGGGGAGGAAGAAAGACCCTTCGGTCCCTTCTCCCTGGTGGGGGATATCCTGCGGGAGGTGGCGGCGGGCCGGGAAGGCGTCCGGGTAGTGGACGGCATGGGTCTGATGCCCGGGGATCCCGACCTCTTCGGTGACCTGCGGCTCCACCCAAACGACCGGGGCTTTGCCGAATTCGCATGGAACCTGGCGGATGCGGTCAGATGAATGAAAAACGGCAGGGTATGGTTGTAGGGTATGCTGGGAGGGATAGCTACTTTGGGTAACTCCCCCAGTCAGCTCCGCTGACAGCCCCCTCGGGGAGGGGGCCGTTTTCTGTGCCGGGCAAGCCCGGAACGGCGGGACGGTAGACCCGTCCCCTACATGATCGCTCCGCAAATGCGGATCGATCGCATATGACCATTTTATCGGGCCCCACCGGCCCGATAATTTCCCTCACGGGAAACCAGGTCATTATGCACGCACCCCGGTAGATTCCTGCACAATCCCCCAAGCCCCCCTCCCCGAGGGGGGACAGAAATGCGACGAAGGAGCATTTCAGGGGGGAGTTACGATTGGTCAATCCCTCCGTCTTCGCCTATGGCGAAGCCACCTCCCGTGGTCGATGCCGAAGGGCAGCGACCAATGCACAAAGGGAGGCTGACAAGCGTGTGCGAAAACGTTCCTGCGTCACAAAAGTAAAAAGAACCGGCTTCCGAAACGTGGAAGCCGGCTTTTTTTTGCGTTACAGTTTTGCAATTGGGGTGTCGCTTTTGCAGGTGAGATCCTGGAAGGTGACGTTTTGCAGGGCGTCCTCCCGTCTGTGGCGCAGGATGGTGCCGCCGGTACCCCGGTTGGTGATCTTTCGGATGGTGGAATCCTTCAGGTAACCCGGCACGTCGATGGCGTTGCCCCGGTGGCAGGTGACCCCCGAAACGGTGACGTTGGTGAGACCGTCCGGGAGGTTTTTTCCGTAGGCGGTGTCCCCCTCCCCAAGCAGGAGGCACCCCTTGTTGTAATCCCGGGAGGGGGCGAGGCTGGGGGCGGTGTCCAGAATGTTTTCGATGGTGATGTGGTGGATGTGGGAATTGCAGGGGAGGAGCCGTACCACCCAGCAGAGCTGGGAGTAGGCGGCAACGTTTCGGATGGTGACGTGGTGAATGTCCCGGTCCCGGACATCCCAGTTATTGGGCATGACGTGGGTGGAGAGCATACTGCCGCCGGGTTTGAATTCCCATTTATCGGGGACAATGGCGGTCAGGGCCACCACGTCGTCCCCGGTGTGGCCGGTGACGTCGGAAATATCGATGTGGTGACAACCGTTTCGGATATCGATGCCGTCCTGGTTTTCGGTGTTTTGGAGCATACCGTCCACCTCCACCGACATACAGGCCGAAAAATCGATGCCCCGGATGATTCCCTCCGAGCAGGCCTCCAGCGAAATGCCCCAGCCGTGGGAATCCGCGATATGCAGGTTTTCAATGGAAAAATCGGTGGCGTTGGCAAACAGCACCCCGATGCCCCGCCAGTCGCCGTAGTGGGATTCTCCCTCCACCTTGGCGTCGGTGCCGAAGGAGTGGTCGTGCATATCGTTCCAGCTGGGCTTTCCGGCGGCTTTTCGTTCCTGCGAAACCCAGGGGGCGTATTTGCACAGATCCTCCGGCAGGTAGGGGCAGGGGTCGGCTAAGATCTTGCCCCCGTCCCCGGTGGCCCGGGGATGGTCGGCCCCTTCCAGAATACAAAGCCCTTCGCCCCGGAGATGAATGTCCCGGATGGGGGCAGGGTCGGGGAGGCCGATGCCGCAGTTGGCACTGCGGAAAAAGTTATCCCGGCAGCGGTCGGAAAGCTTGATGCGGCAGTTTTGGAGAAGGATGGTGGTGTGTTCGGGAATCAGAATGGCCCGATCCAAAAGCCACCAATCCCGCTCCGGTTCTGCGGCCGATTTCCGGGGAGGGATCACAACCATGCCGTCGGCGTCCCGGGCGGCAATGGCCTTTTCAATGACCTCGTTATCGGTAAGACCGGAAAAATGATTGACGTTTACCATAGAAACCTCCTGCTGGTTATCCTTCCAGCATCCGCCCCGCCAGGGCCCGAACCAGGTTCAATGCCCCGTCGGCGTCGCTGATTTTGGCCATGGAAACAGGGGAGTGGATGTAGCGGCAGGGAACCGAGATGGCCGCCGCCCGGGCACCGCCCCGGGATTTTTGCACCGCCGAAGCGTCGTTGCGTCCGGCATTGTTGGTGCGGGGCTGACAGGGAATATCCAGCTCCCGGGCCAGGTCGAAGGCCGCCTTGAAGAATTCCCGGTCGTAAACCGTGCCCCGGTCCACGAAGGAGACCGCCGCACCCTTCCCAAGCCGGGTGCAGTTTTTGGGGCTGGGGGTGCCCAGTACGTCCCCGGCCACGGTACCCTCCACGGCGATCACCAGGTCGGGATCGATTTCGTAGGCCGCGGCGGAGGCACCTACGCTGCCCACCTCCTCCCGGGTGGTGAAGGCGAACCAGGTGTCGTAGGGCATATCGCCCCGGATCAGATCCACCAGAATGGCACAGCCCATCCGGTCGTCCAGGGCTTTGCCCATGACGGTGTCGCCATTGACCTGGAAGAAGGGTTCAAAATTGACGTAATCTCCCACGGAGACCACCGCTTCGGCTTCTTCCTTACTTTGGGCGCCGATATCGATGGTCAGCTCCCGGATGGGAACCTCCTTTTCCCGCTCGTCCCCACGCATCAGGTGTACCGGCTTGCCGCCGATGACCCCCCGGGTGGCGCCGTTGACGTAGACGGTTTTGCCCAAAAGGACGCTGCTTTCCACACCGCCCACAGCGGTGAAGCGGAGGTAGCCGCTCGAATCGATATCGGTGATGATGAGGCCCACTTCGTCGGTGTGGGCGCAGATCATCAGGGTCTTTTCGGGGGTCTTTTCCCCCTTTTTGAATACCAAAAGATCCCCAAGAGGGGTGCGGCGAAGCTCGTCGGCGTAGGGGGCCACCATGGCTTCAATGGCATCCACCACCGCCTCCTCCCCACCGGAAATGCCCACCAGGGTGGACAGGGTTTTCAGGGTGTCAAGATTCAGTTTCTGCATGAGTTATTCCCATCCTTTCTCGGTGACGTAGGCGGCAATGAGCTTGGCAATGTTTTCAATATCCAAAAGATCGCAGATCTCGCTTGGGGTGTGCATATTGCGCTGGGGTACCGAGATCAGGGCGCACTTGACCCCTGCCCGTTCGGTGACGATTTCGTCACAGTTGGTGCCGGTGTGGCCTCCCATGACCTCCACCTGGTAGGGGATTTCTTTGGCTTTGGCCAGTTCTTCCAGCTTTTTGCCCATTTTGCGGTTCAAAATGGCGGCGTAGCCGATCATGGGACCCTTGCCCAGCTCCCCAAGACCCGGATTGGAACAGCCCGGCTGGGTGGCAAAGGACACGTCCACCGCAATGGCGTGGGTGGGGGCGATGCGGTAGGCGTAGAGCTTGGCGCCGGTGCCCCCCACCTCCTCCTGGGTGGAGCAAACGATATGTACCCCGCAGGAAAGCTCCTTGCCACATAGCAGCTGACCCGCCCGGATCACGGCGGCGCATCCTGCCCGGTCGTCCAGGGCAGACCCGGCCACCCGGGTACCCAGCAGGGGAGCCACCGGGTTTGTCAAAATGACCCGGTCACCCACCGATACCACCTTTTCGGCCTCTTCCTTGCTCATGCCGATATCCACTGCCTGATCGGTGACGGCGGCGATTTTGCCGTCCCCCTCGCTGATGTGAGGCGGCAGGGTGCAAACGATACCGGTGAGGGTCTCCTTGCCGTATACCGTCACCCGGGCCCCCGGCATGGTGCGCCGGTCAATGCCCCCCACGGTGGTCAGGCGGAGGAAGCCCCCCTCGTCGATTTCGGTGACGACCATGCCGATCTGATCGATGTGACCGTCCAGCATGATCTGGATGGGGGAGGTCTCGTCCCCCAGGAAGCCGTGGACGCCGCAAAGGGGGTCGGTTTCCACCCATTTGCAGAAGGAAAGGGCTTCCTTCGCCACTTCAAAAACCGCCTGCTCGTCCCCGGGGGTACCGGGGGTGTTGCAAAGCGATAAAACAAGCTCTTTTAACTCTTGCATCATCAATTGCTCCTTTCGGTTTGCTTGGCTTTATTGTAGCGCAAAAACGGCCAGCCGTCAATGGCGGTGTGCGGGGATTTTGGCTTGCAATGGGGGAGAAAATGGGATATAATAGGGGCGGATGAAAGGGGGAAACCAATATGAAGCATTGTATTTTTGACCTGGGAAACGTGCTGTTCCGCTTTGATCTGGTACACATCCTTGCCCACCGTTTCGAACCAAAGGTGGCGGAGGAGATCGCCCCCATCTTTTTCGACCGGAGGATATGGGATCGGATGGATGACGGTACCATCTCCGACCAGGATGCCAAGCAAGCCATTTGCGACCTGCTTCCCCCGGAATACCACCGGGGAGCCCGGGAGGTGTACGATGCCTGGCCCGATCTGCTTTACCCGGTGCCGGGTATGCCCGAGCTTGTTCGGGAGCTGAAGGAGAAGGGACACAAGCTTTACCTCCTTTCCAACATCAGCATCGGCTTTGTGGAGCAAAGCATGAAAAACCCCATGTACCGGGAAGTTTTCGACCTGTTTGACGGGCTGGTCTTTTCGGGACCCATCGGTATCACAAAGCCCAAGCCGGAAATTTTTGAATATCTGCTGCATACCAATAGCCTCCGGGCCCAGGATTGCATCTTCATTGACGACAGCCCGGTCAACATCGCCGGAGCCGGGGCGGCGGGCATGGATGCCATCCTCTTTGAGGGGGATGCGGGCAAGCTTCGCACCATTTTGCAGGCCAAACTGAAAGCCTGAAATTACGATACAGAGGGAAAACAAAATGTCACTTTACCAAAACTTTATGGAGATCGGGGAATTTTACGCCGCGGGACTCTTTGAATTTCCCGAAGCAGGGGTGGAGGAACGCTATGCCAATGCCCTAAAGCGCTTTTATGAGAATGCGGAGCTTTCCGCCTACGACGGGGGAGCCCTGTACCCCTGTGGCGTGCATCCCTACAATGCCCAACCCGACCTTGCCATGTATCCTCACTATTGCAATACTCACTACCTGAACCATGCTCGTATGAAGGAAAAGAGCGAGATCTGTTACCATATCGCCCTTGGGGAAATGAATAAGGTTACAGGCTTTCCCACCCCCCACACCGTGGGTGGATCGGGCTGGACCCACTCCTTCCCCAACTACCAGCGGGTACTCACCGAGGGGCTCAACAGCTACCGCGCCCGGGTGGAAGCCCTGCCGGAGGATGATTTCAAGCGGGGAATGTGCATCGTCCTGGACGCCATGGAAATCTACCACCGCCGGAGCCTGGAGGTTTTGCGGGAAGCCAATGCCCCCGCCCGGCTCATCACCGCCCTGGAACGGGTACCCTACGAGTCCCCCCGGGATATCTACGAGGCCTTAGTAGCCTGGAACTTTGTTTATTACATGGACGGCTGTGATGACATCGGCCCCCTGGACCGCCACCTCTTGCCCTGGTACAAGGGGGAGGACCTGGTGGAGCTGATCCGGGAGCTTTTCCATCACGTGGACGCAAACGACGGCTGGTCGGGTACCTTGGGTCCGGAATGCAACGGCATCACCCGGGACTGCATCCGGGCCATCCACAACGGACGCCGGCCCAACCTGCAGCTTTTGGTGACCCCCGAAACTCCCGATTGGGTATGGGAGGAAGCCATGGCCTCCATCGGCACCAGTTGCGGTCAGCCCGCCATGTATAACTACGCCCTTTACCAGAAGACCCTCCATGAACTGATGCCCGATATTCCTGAGGAGGATCTGAAACGCATGAGCTTCGGGGGCTGCACCGAAACCATGATCGAAGGGCTTTCGGCGGTTGGTTCCGACGACGCCGGCATCAACACCGCCCTGGTTTTTGGGGAATGGATGCGGGAAGGCCTGGAAAAGAGCGAAAGCTATGAGGCATTCCTGGAAGGCTACAAGAAAAAGCTCCGTGCCGTGATTTTGGACACTCTGGATATTCTCAATGCCCACCGCCGCACCCGGGCCATGTATCGGCCCAGCGTGGTGCGTTCCCTCCTGATGGACGACTGCATCGACAATCGTACCGAGTTCCAGGCAGGGGGTACCCGCTACATGTGGAGCGTCATCAACGTGGCGGGTCTCATCAACGTCATCGACTCCTTAAGCGTCATCCGTACCCTGGTTTACGAAAATAAAACCTACACCCCCGCCGAATTTATCGAAAAGATGGATGCCCGGGATCCCGAATTCCTCCACCGGGCCAAGGCCTGCCCCGCCTACGGAGTGGGCAACGAAAATGTGGATGCCATTGGTGCCGACCTGACCCACATGATCGCCGATGCCATGGGAGAACGGGAATGCTACCCCCGGGGCAAATTCTACCCGGTTTCCAACCAGTTTACCACCTACGCCGACGCGGGGCGACACATTGCCGCCACCCCCGACGGGCGGGGAGACGGAGAGCCTTTGTGTGATTCCCTGGGTGCCATCCACGGCAACGACAAGCAGGGTCCCACCGCCCTTCTCCATTCGGTGACCAATCTGCCCCTTTACCGTATCATCGGTACCCCCATCACCAACATCCGCATCTCCAAGGCACATCTGCCCATGCTGAAATCGCTGGTTTTGGCCTATATGGCAGAAGGGGGGATGCAGCTCCAGGTGAGCTGTCTTTCCCGGGAGGAAATTCTGGACGCCATGGACCACCCAGAACGCCACGAAAGCCTGGTGGTACGCATCGGTGGCTTCAGCGAATACTTCAACCGGCTCTCCCCGGCCTTAAAGCAGACCGTTTTAGAACGCACCGAATATTAAGGAGGGTTTATTTGTGAAAACCGTACTTCTTTCCGGCGACTCCATCCGTCGGGGCTACGATGCCGCTACTAAAAAATCCCTGGAAGGGATTGCGGAGGTCTATTATCCCGAAGAAAACAGCCGCTTCGCCGCCTATACCCTGCGAAACATTCATGAATACAAGAATCTGGTGCCCTCCGGGAAGGTGGACGTGCTCCATTGGAACGCGGGGCTTTGGGATTGCCTGCGGCTTTTCGGGGAGGATCCCCATACCCCCCTGGACGTCTACGCCTACTATATCGACCGGGTCTGCAAGCGCATCCAAAAGACCTTCCCGGAATCAAAGGTAATCTTTGCCACCAGTACCTCGGTCCAGTCGGAAAAGATGCACCCCGATTTCAAACGGTATAACGAGGAAATCGAGGCCTATAACGCCCGCGCCGTGGAGATTGTGAAGGCCTACGGCCACGAAATCAACGACCTCTACGCCGCAAGCCTCACCCTGCCGGAGGAAGCCCATTCGGATGCGGTACATTATTATACCGCCCTTGGCACCGAAGTTTTCACCAAGCAGGTGCTTTCCTACCTGGCAAGGGCCCTGGAGCTTCCCGAGGTGCCCGCCTACAAGGAAGTCATCTACGGCACCAAGCCTGTGGGAATTTAACGAAAGCAAAAATGACGCCGGGAGGGCGTCATTTTTTGTTGTGTGAAGGGGTGGCTACTTCGTATACACCGCCATTTGCCGCAGAGGTGTCGCAAACCCCAACTTCCTGAAAGTAGGGGGCGCTCTGAAGCAACGACGGGGTCGTTCTTTGTAGGGGACGCTGCCCACAGCGTCCCGCAAACCAGAGGTCTGCAAAATTCCCCCGGGCCGATGTGGGCATCGGCCCCTACTTGATCGGCCGTTCCGACGGCCGATCGCATATGACCTTTTTTCGGGCCCCACCGGCCCGAAAATTTCCCTCACGGGAAACCAGGTCATTATGCCGTACCCGGTACATTTTTGCATCGGCCCCTACTATGTAATGCCATGTCTTCTCCGTAGGGATGACCATTGGTCATCCGGAACCTTCCGGCATGCACATACCCGGTTGTTTCTGCAAACCGCAACTTTTCGGACGGCCAATGGCC
>SVKS01000002.1 GCA_015068345.1 Oscillospiraceae bacterium | reverse complement strand
GATGCCTTTACCTATCTTCGCAAGCTTTGTCTTCAAGGCCTGGAGCGCATTTACGACCCGGTCACCGAGGAGCACCGCACTCAGCTGGAATACGAGCTGGGAGTTATCCGGGACATGGGCTTTGTGGATTACTTCCTGATTACCCACGACTTCATTCATTTTGCCAAGACCCACGATATCCCGGTGGGGCCGGGGCGAGGTTCGGCGGCGGGAAGCCTGGTGGCTTACGCCCTGAACATCACCACCATCGACCCCTTCCGATACCGTTTGTATTTCGAGCGCTTCCTAAACCCCGAACGCATCAGCATGCCCGATATCGATATGGACTTCTGCCCCGAGCGGCGGCAGGAGGTCATTGATTACGTCACCGAAAAATACGGCAAGGACCACGTGGTGCAGATCATCACCTTCGGCACCATGAAGGCCCGCATTGCCGTGCGGGACGTGGGCCGGGCCCTGGGCATTTCCTACGCCGAGTGCGATGCGGTGGCAAAATCCATTCCCTTCGACCCCAAAATGACCATTGCCAAAGCCCTGGATGCTTCCCCCCAGCTGGCCAGCATGTACGCCGCCGACGAAAAGATCCGGCAGCTGATCGATACTGCCGAGCTTTTGGAGGGAATGCCCCGGCATGCCTCCACCCATGCGGCGGGGGTGGTCATCTCGGCCTCCCCGGCCAGCGACTTCGTTCCCCTGGCCCGCAACGACGAAAGCATCGTCACCCAGTTCACCATGACCACCATTGAAGAGCTGGGACTTTTGAAGATGGACTTCCTGGGTCTTCGCAACCTGACCATCATATCGGATGCCGAGAAGGCCATCCGCCGCCATACCCCCGATTTTTCGGTGGACAAGCTTCCCGACGACGACCCCGAAACCTTCAAAATGCTTTCCGAAGGGAAAACCGTCGGTGTCTTCCAGCTGGAAAGTGCCGGCATGACCTCGGTCTGCGTTTCCATGCGGGCCCAGTCCATCGAAGAAGTCACCGCACTGATTGCCCTGTATCGTCCGGGGCCCATGGAATCGATTCCCAAATACATTTATAATAAACAGCACCCTGATGAAGTTACCTACGCTCACCCTCTGTTGAAGGACATTCTGGACCTTTCCTATGGTTGTATCGTTTACCAGGAACAGGTCATGGAAATTTTCCGGGTGCTGGCGGGCTACTCCCTGGGACGAGCCGACCTGGTACGCCGGGCCATGGGCAAAAAGAAGATGGACGTCCTGGTCAAAGAACAGGAAAACTTCATCCACGGCAACCCTGCCGAAGGCATCAAGGGGTGTCTTGCCAACGGGGTCCCCGAGGACGTGGCGGCAAACCTCTTTGAGCAGATCAAGGAATTTGCCAACTACGCCTTCAACAAAGCCCACGCCTCCGCCTACGCGGTGGTGGCCTACCAGACGGCCTACCTGAAATGCCATTACCCCCGGGAATATATGGCGGCCCTTTTGACCAGTGTTCTGGGGGATGCTGCCAAGGTTTCGGAATACATCGCCTCCTGCGAAGAAATGGGCATCAAGGTTTTGCCCCCCGACGTGAACTCCTCCTACGGCGGCTTCACCGTTGTGGGTAACGACATTCGTTTCGGCCTGGTTGCCCTGAAAAACGTGGGAGCCGGCTTTATCGAATCGCTGGTAGCCGAGCGGGAGGAGAGCGGCCCCTTCCTTTCCTTCCAAAGCTTTATCGAGCGGATGTACCCCCGGGAAATCAACCGGAGGGCCATCGAAGCCCTGATCAAAAGCGGGGCTATGGATTCCTTTGGCCTCTTCCGTTCCCAAATGCTGATGATGTACGACCCCATTGCCGATGCGGTAGGAACCCAGGCCAAAACCGTAGCCGAAGGCCAGCTTGGCTTTTTCGGTGCGGAAGACTTCATGTCCCAAAGCGACCTGATCGCCCCTCCCAAAACCCCGGAATTTTCCCGGTACGACCTGCTTTCCATGGAAAAGGAGACCACCGGTCTCTACCTTTCAGGTCATCCCATGCAGGAATACACCCAGAATCTGAAAAACGCCGGAGCCGTCTCCATCGGAGAGATCCTGAAGGAGTACGCCCCTGCCGAAGAGGAATCCGATACTCTTTATGAGACTTCCAAACGCTTCCAGGATGGGGAAACCCTGCTGATTGCGGGTATTATCGGTGCCGTCAAAACCAAAACCACCAAATCGGGTTCCGCCATGGCCTATATCACCCTGGAGGACGTGGACGGAAGCATGGAGATTCTCTGTTTCTCCAGAACCCTTTCGGAATGCGGCATCTACGTCCGGGCAGACAATGCGGTGGCGGTGCTTGGTAAGCTGACGGTACGGGAAGACGAAAAGCCCAAGCTGATCGCCGACCTAATCGCCCCGGCATCCACGCCCCCCTCTCTGGCAGAAAAAAAGCGGTATGCCCCCCGGCCCGCCACACCCCGCCAGACCCCCGATGCGTCCCCGCCGCCCCAGACGCAGGACATCCCCGTCGGCACACCTCCCCCCCGGGAAAAGCCCCATAAGCTCTACCTGCGGTTTGGAGAAGCCAATCGGCACAATCTGGATCGGGTCATTTCGCTTCTCTCCTACCTTTCGGGAACAACACCCGTGATCTTTTACGACGAAGCTGAAAAAAAGTACGCCTCTGCCGAGCTCCCTGTGGAGCTGTCGGATGCCCTGCTTGCCGGTTTGGTCCGGCTGATGGGAGAGGCAAACGTCGTGTTAAAATGACGATGAAAGAAGGTTTTCCCATGAAAATTTCCCGTCTTTTACCTCTGTTTTTGGTATTCTGCTTGATGGTTTCCCTATGCTCCTGCCTGAAAATCGCAGAAGGGGATACCTCCGACAAGGTGTATACCGCCGACCTTTACGCCTACGTTTCCACCCACAAGGGCGGCGATGGATACGAAACCAAAAGCACCCTTTATAACAGCGACCGCTACACCGTAGGCATTCATACCCCGGTGCTTGGCATGGAGGAGGCCGACTTCTTCTTGGACACCATGACCGAGTCGATTGTCAACGATTTCAAGGACACCATGTCCACAGTGGACAAGCCCGAAGACGGCAGCAAGGGAGTCCTGTTCGGCGATTATTCCATCCACGCCACCGCCAAATACGTTTCGGTATTGATGACCTACCAGATCCGCTATCCCGGCAAGGATCCCATCACCGAATACCGTTCGGTGTTTTACTCCATTGCCGACCAGACCATTTTGACCCTGGCCGATCTTTTGGGTACTCCAAACCTGGCCGGTGCCGCCCAGTTGATCATCGCCTCCCTGGAAAGCGACCAAAACCTGGCTTTACACATGGGGGAGGACTATTTCTCCAAGCTTTCGCTGACCGATGCTTCGGTGGCGGCCTTCTTCCTGCAGGACGGTGGCATCACCCTCTACTTCAACGCCAATACCATTCTGGACGCTTACACCAGCCCCTTAACCTTCTTCTACGAAAAGGCTACCTTTACGTCGGTGTTGGCCGAGGGAATGTACCAGAGAATTTACGACGATTCGGCAAATTAAGGGATTTACAACCGCCTTCTTTTGTGTTATAATGGCTTCGCTGCAGGGGTGCTGACCAGAGTTGGCTGAGATGGGGGGTTTTGCCCACCCCGAACCCTTTGACCTGATCCGGATAATACCGGCGTAGGAAACGGTACAGAAACGCTCCGATTTTTTACCGCAGAGTCTTTTTTGCAGACTCTGCGGTTTTTTATTTTCGGGACATTGCCGGCAAGCTCATTTTGAAAGGGGTTTTTCTTTCATGAAAACCAACCTGAAGGCGCTTTGCACCGGCGCCGTCCTGGTGGCCCTTGCCACCGTCCTCTCCTTCCTGAAGCTCCCGCTGCCTGCCTGGAGCTACGGCGGGTCCATCACCCTGGGGAGCATGGTTCCCATCATCCTCTTTGCCCTGCTCTTTGGCACCAAATGGGGTCTGATCGGCTCGGTTGCCTACAGCCTGATCCAGATGATGCTGGGCTTCTACCCGCCCCCCACCAACACCGTTTGGGCCTTCTTCCTGGTAATCATGCTGGACTACGTGGTGGCATTTGGCGGATTGGGCCTTGCGGACCTGTTCCGGAAACCCTTTGGCAAGCTCAAGCCCGCCCTGTCGGCTACCTTGGCCGGGTCGGCGGTGGTAATTCTCCGTTTCCTGTGCCACTTTGCCAGCGGCATCCTGATCTGGGACGTGTACGCCCCGGAGGGAACCCCCGTGTGGCTCTATTCCTTCCTCTATAACGGCGGCTACATGGCCGGCGAGCTGATCATTACGGTGGTTCTGATGCTCCTTTTGGCCCCATCCGTTTTGAAAATCGCCAAAAAGTAAAAAGCGTCCCCCGGATTCCAGGGAATCCGGGGGAATTTTTTGCCTTTGCCGCACATTATGTTATATCAATGAATCATAATGGACTCCACCGAAGCAATATATTGATCGGGCATCCCGCCATCCCTAACAAATGCAACATATGTCTTACTATCTGACATGGCATATTGTTTATTTTCTACCCAGGCAATTATCCAATCCTCTGCTTCCATCTCCTGTAAATCCATATTGTGCTTCGCTCCGGTCGAATCAAGAACCGTTATTCCCTTTGCCCCCTCACTCTTTATGCTTTGAAGCAAGGTCTCAACAGTGATACCTTGTGCAAAGATTGTCTGTATTGACCCTTGCGGATTGTTCTTTTCATATCTTGAAGCAATCACCGTTTTTAGCTCCATCTCCTCTGCCTTCCTGCGACTCAAAATGCTTTCCTCCGTTTTCCCTTCTTTCTCGTTCCGGATTGAGATTTCCCATTCTATTTCATCTGCCAAGACAACGGTTTCTTTTTCCGGCATCTTCCCATAGGAAACCGGGGTTTCTCCTCCTATATAATCCTGCTCAAGTATCTTCATAGGGTAACGTTTTGCTTCCACCTTGATACCTGTTTCCGCATAATAGTCTGCCATATAGATCGGAGCAAAGTCCGGCATCAAAAACTCCTCATTCCACAGAATGTCCCGTACAACATAGTGCCGTTCTGTCGCTTCTCCCACCACGTCGTATTCAATGAGCAAAAGTCCATCGGTAAGGAGGTGCACCGAGGTAAAGGGATAATAGGCGTCAAGCGTTTCGCAATCCCGGATAAAAGCCATTGGCTCCTTTTTCCCAAGGCTTGTTTCAAAAGCCTCTCGCATTTTTTTCGACGCCGGGTCAATCTTTTCCACCTTTTCCATATCATCCCCAACAGTAAGCGACGCAAAATCCTTTTTCGCCAGCGTCTTTTCCATATAAACAGGGAACCCATAGCCAAAGCCATCGCGGCTGAAAAGGAAAAGCCGACCGCCATGATTCAATTGGTAAACCAAGTAATAGTATGTACCCTTCGTGTCGGTCATTTTTCGGACGTTTTCGGTTGGATAGTGTCCGATTTGATTCTTTACGAATCGCCAGTAGTAGCCGATATTCCCGCCTGCATACGTTCCATTCACATTCAAGCGGATATCCGAAAGAAGTTCCTCGCCATACCAAACCTCTGTTTTTAGCTTTGCTTTATGATTGAGAATTCTTTCTTCCAGCTTTTTAACGTCGTCCGACGAATAACTCCCACTATCTGTAATACTTTCCACTTTTCGCTTCACGTCATCCGATTCTACCCGAATGACGTTGCTCTTAGTAAATCCCGCAAAGACCAGAAAGATCCCTGTGATTAAGACGAATGAAATCCATAAATACCCTTTTTTCAGCATCTTTACCCTGCCCCTTTCCAAATGCTATTTCTGTTGTATTATACATTATGAGCATAATAAAGTATTACCAATCTCTTCTTAAATAATGATATCCTTGATAATTATATTGGTAACCAGAAGACGAAGTTCCCATATACCAAATAAGTGTAAAAGGAGATATCCCATTTGCATTTGTACCACCATTATTGGGACAAATTCTTGATGAAGAATAACCTACCTTTTCGCACCATTTGCCATCGGACGCAAGAAATCTCCAATGGAAATCAAATTTATCACCTGTGCCGTCTGCATTTATACTTATTCCATTTGTCCCATCTGTATCATGATAAGCCAACTTAAAGACAGTTTTATATTGTGAGGAAGTAACAACTGTGTAAGAATAGCTACTCTTTTTACTGAGAATATTGTTTAGTGTTGCTCTTGCTTCTATGTAGGCATTGATCTGTTGCTTTACTGCTGACATCAGTTCGCTTGGGGAATCACAAGCATTCCATGTTGCAATATTAGAATTCGTATAAATATCAAAGCCATACCAAGCATTATATCCAAAAGCATATCCCGCACAATTAACAGAAGAAGATGAATTGCTATTATATGCTCTTGCCCCATAAGTAGTTGCCTCTACTGGGCTCCCAATCAAGGAAAGAATAAAGAAAATCATACAAAAAATAGATATTTTCTTAGTTGCCATATTTCCCATAAGTACTCCTTACTTTTTTGCATTATCAATATTGATGATACTACAGCTTCACTATCAAGCCCAACTCGGAAATAAGATAGCGTTAGTACTAACAATCTTGTCTACCACTTTATAAGGATGGAGAAAAAAACTTGCTAATGAAAGGAATCGGGCAATTACTTCCTTCCCTCCTTAGAATTGCCACTTTCCCATAAATGGTTGCCAACTTCCAGCAACCACATTTTATCACATTTTTCTTTCGGTTGCAATTTGCAACATTCATATATTTTTCTTCTCAATATTCGTAATTTTTGTTCACTATTCCTATTTTTACATTATTTTTCATTTGTTTTTTTGGTTTTTATTATAGACCTTGCCACTTTGCCAGCGGCATCCTGATCTGGGACATCTACGCACCGGAGGGAACCCCCGTATGGCTCTATTCCTTCCTCTATAACGGCGGCTACATGGCCGGCGAGCTGCTCATTACGGTGGTTCTGATGCTGATGATCACCCCCGCCGTGATGAGACTGGCAAAGAAATAAAGAACAAAAAAAGACTCTGCTTTCGGGATAATTCCCGTAGCAGAGTCCTTTTTGTTGTTACTTTACGACCCTGTGGATTGGTACTTGCGAAGGCCCACCCGGAAAAAGATCGCACAGGGAATCAGAAAGAGTCCCGCCGCCAGGGGCAGAAGCATATACCACACCCGGTCACTCCTTCCCACCAGGTAGAGGAAGGGGTAATACTGCACCAGGGCGAAGGGGATCACGTAGGTCATGAATTTCAAAACACCCTCCCCATAAACCGAAAGGGGGTATTTACCGAATTCCCGGCTGCCATCGGTGAAGATGTTCATGAATTCCAACCCCTCGATGGTGAAAAAACTGATGCCGGCATAAAGCACGAAAAGGGCGGCAAAGAGCAACACCCCTCCAAGCATCATCAAAACCAGGGTCAGGATCTTGTCGGGGGTCCAATCCACCCCGCACCGGGGGATGGCATAGATCAGCATAACAAGGGCCTGCAGGAGCCTTCCCACCCGGGAAAAGTCGATATTGGAGGTGAGAACCTGGAACACCACGCTCCGGGGACGAACCAGGATCCGGTCCAGGTCTCCGCTACGAATGAGCCGGGGGAACACGTCAAACCCCCGGACGAAGCATTCCGCCAGGGAAAAGGCGGTCAAAACCACCGAGAAGCAGATCATCACCTCCGCCAGGGTGTATCCCTCCACCGCCCCAAACCGGTCGAACATAAAATACAGGCCGATGAAGGTGGTAAAGGAAACCAAAAACTGCCCCAGAGCGGTCATGAAGAAGGAGGTCTTATACTGCATCCGGCACTGAAAGAGCATACCAATATATTTGCAATAAAGCTTCATCGAATCAACCTCCCTGTAAAACCACCCGGCGGGTGGCGCGGCGGATCCATATTTTGCCGATTCCAACCAATACTACCAACCACACCGCCTGCAGGAATATGGCCCACATGGCCTCCTGCCCACCCACGTGACCGGTGTAAATGAGAAAGGGGGTATTTTGCATGGAGGCGAAGGGGAGGGCGTTCATGATAGGTTGGAGCCAGGTGGGGAAGAAGGGAATCGGAATCACCGCCCCGGCGAAGAATTCCACCACCGAGGTGGCTAAAATCCGGATGCCGATGGGGGAGATGGTGTAGAAAGCCGAGATATAGATGAGCATGGAAAAGGCCACCAGCACCAAAAAGCCCAATATGAGCGAAAGCGGGAAAAGTAGACCCGCCGTCACCGACCCGGGTAGGGTCATACCGTAGGGTTTTGGCAGAAGGACCGCCACCGCCAAAATGGGAAAACACCGCAGTACCACCCGGGAAAGCCGCACCGCCATATTCTTGACAAACCACATGGTGTAGAGGTCACAGGGCCGGCAAAGCTCGTAGGAAATGGAGCCGGAGGTAATGCTGTCAAAAATGTCGTTATCGAAATACCAGGCCATAAACAGGGCCAAAAGAGCCTGCTGGAGCCAGATATAGGTGGAAAGAGAATCAAATTCCATGGGGAAATTCTCCGCCCCGGCCCGGTAAAAGGCCCGGTACATGAGGATATTCATCCCGCCCCAGGCAAATTGGGTGGCAACCCCTGCCCAGGCCGCCGCCCGGTATTGGAGCCCCGAAAGGAATCGGATCCGGAAAAAGGAGAGATATTTCCTCATATGGCAAACTCCTTGTATAAGGATACCACCATATCCTCCACCCGCTGGCTTTCCACCGAGAGATCGGTAACCTCCACCGCCTCCGAAAGCTTGGATATGACCTCCGACACCGAAAGAATGCCCGTATCCACCTGCAGGGTGGCGTGACCTGAAAGGTTTTTCTCCACGGTTACCCCCGGGATGGAGGGCAGAGACTCCCCGGCATAGTCCACCGTCAGGCGGCGGAGCTTGGAATGGCGGTTTTTCAATTCGGTCAGAGACCCATCCAGCAGGATCTGCCCCTTGCCAATCAGCAGAATCCGCTCGGTCAGGGCTTCAATATCCGACATATCGTGGGTGGTGAGGATCACCGTGGTGCCCCTCTCTTTGTTGAGGGTTTTGATAAAATTACGTACTGCGATTTTGGACACCGCATCCAGTCCAATGGTGGGCTCGTCCAGAAAGAGGATTTTGGGATCATGGAGCAGGGAAGCCGCAATTTCACAACGCATCCGCTGACCCAGTGACAACTGCCGGGCGGGAGTTTTGACAATTTCCCCGATGTCCAGCTCCTCCAGGAGCCGTTTCAGGGTTGCCTGATAGCTTGGCCCATTCACCCGGTAGATATCCCGGATGAGGTCAAAGCTGTCGATCACCGGCACGTCCCACCACAGCTGGGACCGCTGGCCAAATACCACGCCGATGTTTTGGACGTGTGCCGTCCGCTCCTTCCAGGGGGTACGGCCATCAATGATACAGCTTCCCGAATCGGGAGTCAGTACCCCGCTCATCACCTTCACGGTGCTGCTTTTGCCGGCCCCGTTTGGCCCGATGTAGCCCACCATTTCCCCCTCGTCGATCTTGAAGGAGACCTCCTTCAACGCCTGGACCAGGGTGTACTCCCGGTGAAACAGTGCCTTTACCGCCTCGGTCATACCGGAATTCCGTTTGGCCACCCTGAAAGTTTTGGAAATGCCTTTGAGTTCAATCATGCGTTCTTCCCTCCTTTTTGTTGTTTGTGATCTCCCGCCCCCGAAAAATGAGGGCAAGGGTCAAAAGTGTACCACTTTTGGGAAGAATTGTCAACCGTTTTTTCTCAATTACCCCCCGTTTTTCCGTCTTTTCTCTTCGCTCCTTTCCATTTCAGAGAAAGTCCCCTTGACAGAGGGCACATGCCATGATACTATTAACTTATCAAACTCTTTATCTACCCAAAATACCAATATTTCAACGTCCCATCGACGTTTGGAACAGGAAAGGATGAAGACTATGTCGTCATACGCCAAAGACCGGGAGATTTTGCGTCGTCTTGCCGCAAAACAACTGGAATACGCCGCCTCTCCCCGTAACGCCGAGATCATGAAGCAATGGGAAGCCCTGGCCCAAGGCCGCCGGGAAGCCCCCACAGTGCGCCTGCTTTTTTCCAATTTTATCAATGAAGTTATCTCCCCCCGCATGGAGTGCGAGGGCGAGGAAGCCCGGGAAATCGAGTACACCCTCCTTTCCACCCTGGTGGGACGGGAGCTTTTCGATGACGATACCCCGATTTCCCCCACCTTTGACCTGACCTGGGACAGTTGGGCCTCCCCCTTTGGCATCAAAAACAAGGTCACCCACGCCAAGGATTCCATCGGTTTCCACATCGACCCGGTGGTGGAGGACCTGGGAAGCGAGATCGACAAACTGCGCGGCGGCAGCTTTGGTATCGACCGGGAAAAGACCCTGCGCCGCCGGGCCTTTGCCGACGAAATGATCGGGGATATTTTGCCCACCCGGATGGTCATGCCCAGCCTGACCGGCGCCATCACCAACCCCCTGGTGGGGCTGATGGGCATGGAAAACTACTATTTTGCCATGTACGACTACCCGGATGAGCTCCACGAGGTCATGGATATGGCCACCCGGGTCTACGAGGAATACTACGACTTCCTGGAAAGGGAAGGACTGCTTCTGCCCACCTGCGGCATCAGCCCCATTGCCCAGGAAAGCTTTGCCTTCAATTCCGAGCTTCCCACCGACCAGGTGGAAAAGACCACCCAATGCTGGGGCTTCCTGGAATCCCAGGAAACCACCGCCGTTTCGGTGGAAACCTACGGGGAATTCGTGTACCCCTATCTGGACCGGCTGGTGAAGCGCTACGGCCTTCTCTCCTACGGGTGCTGCGAGCGGGTGGACGCCCTGTGGGAAGGCTACCTTTCCAAATGGAAAAACCTTCGCAAGCTTTCGGTATCTCCCTTCAACAACGAGCCCCAGATCGGGGAATATCTGCGGGGAAGCAACGTGGTCTATTACAGCAAGCCCCGGGCGGAATTCGTCACCAACCCCGGCCCCATGGACGAGGAAGCCCTGCGGGCCTACTTCAAAATGGTGTGCGAATCGGCAAGCGGTTGCCTGTTTGAAATGGCCCAGCGGGAAGTCGGTACCATTTTCGGGGACTTTGAACGGGGACGCCGTTACGTCCAGATCGCCCGGGAATGCATCAGCGAATATTGGAAGCCCTGACCCCCAAAACGTAAAAATATCCGGAGCATACCACGCCATGTGGTACGCTCCGGTTTTATATATATTTGTGTAAGACCGGGGCAGGCACTATCCTCTGTAGGGGGTATAAACGATTTTCGGAAAATAGGGCGCGGTCCCTTCGGGGAACATCCCCTTTTCTACCTCGATGGCAAGAGCAAGCTCGGATATTATCTCACTTTCCCCATAAAAGGCCTGTGTAATATGCAGATCGTATTTCCCGGAGTTCTCGTTATACAAGACTCCATCCACCTGATATTGCACAGGATACACAGGATGATCAACGATCAGGATCAAAAGATCGTTTTCCTCGAAAAATGCATCATCATACACCCGAAGGCTACCCTTTTGAAAACGCAGGGAATTTACTCCCTGGGTATTTTGCAGTTGATATAGGCTTGAAACAGCAAAGCAATTTGAGAAGGGATGATTACCCATTGGACGTAGCCCTACATCTGCCGGGATGGTCACGTCCGATACCCGGGAATATATGTGAAGGGTATTTTCCAGAGATTCCTTTGGAGGCACCTTGGCAGAGCATCCTGAAAAAAGGAATATCCACAAAGACACCAGAAGGAGTAGGTGACCCCCACGGCATAGCCTCGTTATCCATATCCTTTTCATCCCATCACCCTCCATGCAATCATCTCAATAGATGGTTTTTGAAAAGTATATGCAAAAAAGCTCACTTTGTCAATGGGTAACGGATCTGCTTTTTCCCGTTATATGGCCTCCCCCCGGACCTTTTTGGGAATTCTGACCGTCAAAACCAGATTGTCCGGTTCCTCACTGCGTTCCACCTCCGCCGGGATCCCGGCAAGTCGCATGGTATCCACAGCCTTGGTGACACTGTTGAAAAAGAGACGGATATCCTTCACCACGTAGACCCGGTGGCGTTCCGCAGGCGTAGCATGCTGCCGTTTTATCGCTTCCCCCATGGCTTCCACCAGGGCTTCGGCTTGGCTGACGCTCATACCCTCGGAGGCCATACGGGAAATGGCGTATTTCATTTCGGCCACGGTGGAAAGCTTGAGAAGGGCCCTGGCGTGCCGTTCGGTGAGGCCATGGCGGCGAATCTCGGCCACGATCTTTTTATCCAGCTTCAAAAGCCGCAGTTTATTGGCGATGGCCGACTGACTTTTTCCCAGGTAGCGGGCGCATTCCTCCTGGGTCAGGCTGTATTCCTCGATCATGCGCCCAAGTCCCGCCGCCACCTCAAAGCAATCCAGATCCCGTCGCTGGAGATTTTCGGTGAGGGCCAAAAGCTCCGCCCTCCGGTGATCGGCTTCCACTACTATGCAGGGGATTTCCTCCAGCCCTGCCCTCAGACAGGCCCGGTAGCGCCTCTCCCCGGCGACAATTTCAAATCTGCCGCCAATTTTCCGCACCGTAATGGGCTGGAGAAGTCCCATGGCATCAATGCTTTTGGCAAGCTCATCCAGGGCATTTTCATCAAACAGCTTCCGGGGTTGATGGTGGGAGGAAAAGATCCGCTCCTGGGCGATCAGACGGATTTTTGGTTGTTTTTCATGCATCTTATACCACTCCCTTTCTTCTTCCCCTATATGATAAAACGGCATTCCTGCCGAATCCAAGTCGATTCGGTCGAAGGAATGCCGTTTTTTATGAATTATTTTCAACCAAGCTTTTTCTTGACAATTTGTGCGTATTTTCGAGGGTATTTTTCGGGAGTATGGGCATTTTTCACGCACTTTTGCAGGAAGAAGGGGGAATATTCCACCCGACCCGCATACCGGGCTCCCAGAATCTCCACCGTCTTTTTGGCTTCCTCCACCTCGGGAATAGCCTTTTCGGTTTTCCATGCGTAGAACACGCCCCCCACCTTCAGGAAGGGAAGCACCAGTTCCGAAATAATACGCATATCCGAAACCGCCCGGGCGGTACCGATGTCGAAGCTTTCCCGACCCAGCTTGAGGATTTCCTCCTCCGCCCGGCCGGCAACACCCCGGATACCCGAAAGCGATAGGGCGTCCACCGCCTCGTTGACGAAGGCGATCTTCTTTGCCGTGGAGTCCAGAAGGGTGCAATCCAGGGGAATTCCCAGCATATCGGCATAGAGCTTCACCGGGATTCCCGGGAAACCGCCGCCGCAACCCACGTCGATGAGCTTGCCCCCCTGAATGTCCTCCTTGAAGAGCATGATGCTGTCGGCAAAGTGCCGGGTGGCAATGAAGTCGGGTTCTTCAATGGCGGTCAGGTTCAAGACCTTATTTTTTTCGCACAGGAGTGTGGAAAACTTTCTGAATTTATCGGCAGTTTCCCCCTCCACGGGATGGAGCCCCGCTTCGGCGAGTACCTGATTGAGAATGTCAATGATCATGGCTTATGCCTTTCCCTGCTCGGTATACAGGAGCAGTACGCTGATATCCGCCGGGCTGACCCCCGAAATCCGGGAGGCTTCCCCGATGGTGTTGGGCTTGGCCGCCGCCAGCTTTTGCCGGGCTTCCAGCCGCAGGGTTGCCATGGACATATAGTCCAGGTCGGCGGGCAGGATCCTTTTGGCAAGGCGTTTTACCTTGTCCACCTTTTCCCGTTCCCGCTTGATATAGCCCTCATATTTGACCGCAATTTCCACTTCCTGGGTCACGTCCCGGGGAAGAGTCGGTCGATCGGGATCCACCACCGCAAGCTCGTCGTAGGTGACACCGGGACGGCGCAGAAGATCGGCAAGCTTGACACCCTTATGGACGTTGCCACCGGTTTTTTCTTCCACTGCTTTGAAGAATTCTTCATCAAAGCGGGCTCCGGTTTTCTCCAGGCGCAGGATTTCATCCTCCACCAGAGCGTACTTTCGGAGCATATCCTTGTAGGTTTCATCCGAAACCAGGCCCAAATCATGGCCAATACCCATCAGCCGCTGATCGGCATTATCCTGTCGGTTGATCAGACGGTATTCCGAACGGGAGGTCATCATACGGTAGGGTTCATTGGTTCCCTTGTCGGTCAGGTCGTCAATAAGGGTGCCGATATACCCATCCTCCCGCATGAGGACGAAGGGTTCCCGGCCCAGAAGCTTGTTTGCGGCGTTGACCCCCGCCACAAAGCCCTGTACCGCCGCTTCTTCATAGCCTGAACTGCCGTTAAACTGGCCGGCACCGTAAAGCCCGGAAATCAGCTTGCTTTCCAGGGTGGGATAAAGCTCCCGGGGGTCCACACAGTCATATTCAATGGCGTAGGCACTGCGTTGCACGTGGGCATGTTCCATACCTTCCACCGAATGGAGCATTTGAAGCTGTACCTCCTCCGGCATGGAGGAAGAAAAGCCCTGGATGTAAAGCTCATCGGTATCCAAACCCATAGGTTCCACAAAAAGCTGGTGACGGTCCTTGTCGGCAAAACGCACCACCTTATCCTCAATGGAGGGGCAATAACGGGGACCGATTCCCTTGATATTGCCCGAAAAGAGGGGAGACCGATGGAGATTATCCCGGATGATCTGATGGGTGGTAGGATTGGTGTAGGTCAGGTGGCAAACCGCCAAATTTTCCTTCTTTTCCTTGGTGGAAAAAGAGAAGGGTTCAATATCCTCATCCCCGGTCTGGATTTCCAGATTGGTGAAATCCACCGTGGAACGGTTGACACGGGGAGGCGTACCGGTTTTGAAACGCCTGAGAGTATGTCCCGTTTTAGCAAGAGAGGCTGAAAGGCCCTTACTGGGGAAAAGTCCATCGGGACCGCTTTCATAGGAAAGCTCTCCAATGATCACACTGCCTTCCAGGTAGGTACCGGTACAAATGATGGCCGCCTTCACGTCGTAGGTGGCGCCGGTGCGGGTCACAACCCCTGTGACCTTCTGGTCTTCGGTGAGAAGCTCCACCACCTCAGCCTGGACGATATATAAATTTTCGGTTTTTTCCAGGGTTGCTTTCATGCGTTCCCGGTACTTTACCCGGTCGATTTGTCCCCGCAGGGAATACACCGCAGGGCCCTTGCCCCGGTTGAGCATGCGGTATTCGATGCAGCAGTCATCGGCGGCTTTGCCCATTTCGCCACCCAGGGCATCCAGCTCCCGCACCAGGTGTCCCTTGGCGGTACCGCCAATGGCGGGATTGCAGGGCATATTGCCAACACTGTCTAAATTGATGGTAAAGGCAATGGTTCGAAGGCCCATACGTGCACAGGCCAGAGCCGCCTCAATTCCGGCGTGACCCAGGCCAATGACGGCTACATCGTATGTTCCTGCCTGATATCTTGTGATCTGCATGCTATTGCCCTTCTTTTTATCGTTTCTCTTACTTTCCAACGCAGAACTGCGCAAAAATACGCTGGATCATATCTTCTTTTACTTCATCCCCTGTGATTTCCCCAAGGATCTCGCAGGCCGAGATGACCCCCGACCAAATTACGTCGTCGGTCATCATCATTCTTTGATCGGCCACGGTGGCGCTTAATACGTCGCTTGCTCGGATAATCACGTCGCTGTGGCGCAGATTGGTCACCAGATCGGCCTCATCCGACCCGGTTTTCAGGCTCTCTTCCAGACTTTCCAGGAGGGTATCTACACCCTCTCCGGTCTCAGCCGAAATATAGAGAGGGTCCAATTCCGGAAGAAAAGCTTCATAACCGAAGGAAAGCCCCTTATCCTGCTTATTGATGACCTTGAATACCTGCAGATTGGGTCGGTCTTTCAATTCGTTTTCCACAGCCTGTGCGGAAATTCTGTCTTCTTCCGAGGGGGCAGTACTGCCGTCAAACAGCATCAGTACCATTTCTGCCCGGGCCAGACTTTCCCGGCTTCGCTCAATGCCGATTCGCTCCACCGGGTCGTCGGTTTCCCGGAAACCAGCGGTATCAATAAACCGCAGGGTTCCGTTTTTGAGAGAAATACTTTCCTCGATAATGTCCCGGGTGGTACCGGCAATATTGGTGACGATGGCCCGATCATAGCCTAAAATATAATTGAGCAGGGTGGATTTGCCGCTGTTGGTACGGCCCACGATGGCCACCGGTGCCCCTTCCCGAACGATTTTTCCATCCAGACAACCAGCCCGAAGCTTTTGGAGCTCCCGCTCCGCCCGGAGCATCTTTTCTTCCACAGCCTGTGGATCAGGGGGTTCTACTCCTTCGTCAGCATAGTCGAGACAAGCCGCATAATGGGCCGCCACGTCCATCAGTTCATCCCGGATTTCCCTGATGCGCCGACCAAACCTGCCAGATAGATTGGCCGCGGCGGTACTGACGTAAACCGGGTTTGCCGCATCGATCAATTCCTCCACCGCTTCGGCGGCGGCAAGATCCATTTTACCATTCAAGAATGCTCGTTCGGTAAATTCCCCTCCCCGGGCCAGCCGACATCCGCTTTCCAAAAGGGCCGCCAGGATTTCCCGGGTTACCACCCGGCCCCCATGACAGTATATCTCCGCGGAGTTTTCCCCAGTGTAGGAAGCAGGAGCAAAAAACACGGCGCACATACCTTCGTCCACCAACCGGTCCCCATGATAGATTTTACCCATCACCATATCCCGGGGTACCCGCTCAGCCGCTTTTTTTCCACTTTTGGCATAAAAAACCCGATCCAGACAGGCAAAAGCATCTCTTCCGCTGATGCGGATTACGCCAATAGCGCCTCTCCCTTCGGGGGAGGCAATGGCACAAATGGTATCACGATCCATGATTTTCCTCCGCTGATATCAAAAAAGGGGAATCGACTTACGCCCATTCCCCCATGCGATTTATTTTTTGGAATCTCTTTCTCTTTTATTCTGAGCACCGGCAGGGGCAACGATCACTCTTCTCTGGGGTTCGCTACCGGTAGAGAAGGTGGTGATTCCCTTGTAGTCCTGCAGGAAAGCATGCACGACGCGTCTTTCACTGGGCGGCATGGGCTCCAGGGAAACGCTTCTGCCATACTTCAGAACCTTGTCGGCTACGCGCTTAGCCAGCCGTTCCAGCGATTCTTCTCTCTTTTCCCGATAGTTTTCGGTGTCGATATTGACACGAACTCTGTCGGTTTCATTTTTGTTGACCGCAAGATTGGTGATGTACTGGAGAGCATCCAGGTTTTCCCCTCTGCGACCGATCATCAGACCCATTTCATCGCCGGAAAGGGAGACGTTCAAACGACCCTCTTCCTCTTCCCCGATGGTCACGGCGGCTTCCATCTTCATGAGCTTAAACAGCTCTTCCAGGAAGTCACGAGTCTTGTCCGCCTTGGAATACTCATACGAAACACGAATTTTTGCCGGAACAGCACCGATTCCCAAAAAGCCGGACTTCGGCTTTTCGATGATTTCCACGCTGACGCTGTCACGATCCATATTCAGTGTTGCAAGGGCTTCTGCCAGAGCATCCTCGATGGTCTTGCCGGACACTTCAATATATTTCTGACTCATTTCAGTTGGGTTTCCTTTCAATCATCATCGTCGTCGCTGGCATTTCTCGCCGGACGGCTGAGCTTGTAGGTTTTTTTGGAACTGTTTTGCTTTTTCTTTCCGGATGCGTTCATCTGCTTCTGGATTTCTCTGTTCTTTTCCATGGCGGCTTCCCGCTGGGCACGGGTAACCGCTTCCTCAGCTGCTTCTTTCTCTTCCTGTACCCGGATGATCTTACGCATCTGTAGCTGGAGCACGTATTCCTGGGCAATACCCAGAATGTTGTTGGCAATCCAGTAGACAGTCAGGCCGGCGGGAAGGGTGAAACCGATCACCACCGAAAGGAGAGGCATGGTGTAGAGAAGGGACTTGCTGCTGCCATTCATCTGGACCTGTACGCCGGTGGTCTTTTCCTGCAGCTTCTGATTGACATAGCTCATCAGATAGGCAGTGACACCCGAAATAATGGGCAAAAGAACAAGTACGTTCCAGGAAAGGGTGGGCTGAACGGTCAGATCCATACCCAGGAAGGTCATATCGATGAAGTAAGGATCGGCCTCAGTCAGATAGCGCATGATGGGAATTTCGTCAACAATCTTGGCGGGATTTTCCAACATGGGCTGCAGTACGGCGGCAGCTTCACTGTTATTGGCGATGATTCCTTCAATGATGGAGGTCAGTTCCTTGCCCTTGCCAAACACGTAGGTGATGGGCTGGCGGATCACCCGGTAAAGACCGATCATGATTGGGAACATCAGAAGCATGGGAAGGCATCCCGACATCGGGCTGATTCCGTTTTTGGTATAAAGCTCCTGGAGGGCCTGGTTATAGGCGTTTCTGTCGTTTTTATAGCGGGCTTCCAGGTCCTTGATCTGGGACTGGAGGCGCTGTTGGGCAAGCATTCCCTTTTTGCTCTTGTACTGAAGGGGGTAAAGAATGATCTTTACGATCAGAGAAAAGAGAATGATTGCAATACCGTAGTTATTGATAACCTGCAGAATTGCCCAAAAAACCCATCCAAACGGACGTGCAATCAATGTGCCGAAGATGTCCATTTCTCAGTTGTTTTCTTTTCCACGGAAAAAGAAAACGTTCCTTTCTTTTGTTAGTTGCTGTTTTTTCTACCCCACTTGGGATAGGTTTCCGGAACCGGGTCGTATCCCCCCGGGCAGAGCGGATGACACCGCAAAATGCGGCGTGTACTCAAAATCACTCCACGAAAAACTCCGAAACGTTCAATCGAAAGGACAGCATATTCCGAGCAGGTCGGGATGAACCTGCAACAGGGTCCTTTCATGGGAGAAATATACCTTTGGTAAAAACGGATCAAACCGATCAGAATTCTTTTCATTTGCGAAGCATACCAAGCTTTCCGCAGATCTTCAGCATGGAAGATTCCAATTCAGAAAACTTTGCGTCATATGTACGCTTTCTGCCAACAAAAATCACGTCCTGACCAGGCAAAAAACGATCCTCGTGCAGGCGATAAACCTCCCGAAGGCGCCGTTTTACCCGATTGCGCCAAACAGCATTGCCAAGCTTTACGCTGACCGCAACACCGACCCGATTTTCCCGGCGGCCGTTTCCACGGCAATAGACCGCTATCACAGGATGTGCAGCGGTCTTGCCTCTGCGATACAATTTACGAAAGTCGTTGCTGTTTTTAAGCCGTACGGTATATTTCATACGCTTAGGTAACTTGAAAATTAAACGCGGTTGAGCTTATATCTGCCCTTGGCACGTCTGCGGGCGAGAACCTTACGGCCGTTGGCGGTGCGCATTCTCTTTCTGAAGCCGCACTCCTTATTGCGCTGCTTTTTCTTGGGCTGGAATGTTCTGAACATTTTGAAATCATCCTTTCGCATTTTTAAAAATGGGGCATGACCCATCTTCTCAAAAGGGCATAGTTATCCCCTCAATGACGCAAAAGAGATTATAAAGCATAAATGACCGTTTTGTCAAGGATTATTTTTGAAATTGGGGTATTTTTTCAAAAATTCTTTTTGATTTTTTCTCAAGCTACCTTTTTTCTCGTTTTTTTGATGCTCATTTTTTTCCCGATTCATAACAAAATGTGGTGGTCTGTCCGTCATTTTGGCTTGCTATTTTCGCTATTTTGTGGTACAATAAATCGTATGGTATGCCCCTTGGGAAACCCTCTGTTATCCTTGGGTCCTACGAAGGAAAAAATCCACTCAGAAACGGGGAATACAAATTTGAAAACAGTACAGGACATCCTTACCAATCTCCTCAAACTTCTGGAAAGCGAGTTATCCCAGGTTACCATCAACATTTGGTTTTCCGAAGCCCGTGCCATTGCCTTCCAGAACAACACCCTTTACATATCGGTTCCTTCCCAAATTACCAAAAATAACATTGAAGAGCGCTACAAGGAAATCATGGAAAGCAAGCTCTACGATATGTTTTCCGCCGAAGTCCATGTGGTCCTGATGACGCCGGAAGAAGCCGATCTTTTCGAAAACACGGAAGAAGAAGGCGGCGAATACAAGGAATTCACCTTCGAACGTTTCGTTGTCGGTCCTTCCAACCGTTTTGCCCACGCTGCGGCCATGGCCGTTGCCGAAAAGCCTGCCTATCAATACAACCCTCTCTATATCTACGGTGATTCGGGTCTTGGTAAAACCCACCTTCTCCGGGCCATTGAAAACGTGATCCGGAAAAACAAACCGGGAGCGAAAATTGTTTACATCACCGGAGAAGACTTCACCATCGAATTGATTTCCGCCCTGCGTGCCCAACGCACGGAAGAGTTCCGCGCAAAATACCGCAACGCCGATCTGCTTCTCATCGACGATATTCAGTTTATTGCCGGTAAAAAGCAGACCGAAGAAGAATTCTTCCACACCTTCAACTATCTCCACGGGGCCAATATCCAGATTGTTGTCACCGCCGACCATCCACCAAAGGAAATGTATACCCTGGAAAACCGCATCCGTTCCCGATTCGAAGCGGGTCTTCTGGCCGACATTGCCCACCCCGACTACGAAACCCGTATGGCGATCATCAAAAACAAAGCCGATCTTTTGGGACTGGATCTTTCGGAAAAGCTTTGCCAACACATTGCAAAATCCATCAAGGCTAACATTCGTCAAATTGAGGGTACCGTCAAAAAACTCATGGCAAAACAAAACCTCCTTCACCAGGTGATCGACCTGGATATGGTCAGCGAAGCCATCAAGGACGTACTCCGGGACGATCCCGGTGTCATGATGACCCCAAATTTGGTAGTAACCGAGGTTTCCAAATTCTATGGCATCGAACCCGATACCATCCGGTCCACCAGCCGCCGGAAGGAAGCACTGGTTCCCCGGCAGGTAGCCATGTACCTGATTCGGGAAAAAATCGGTCTTTCCCTTCCGGAGATCGGCCGTGAATTTGGAAAAGATCACACCACCGTTATGAACGCCATCCGAAAAGTGGAAGAAATGATGGCAAAGGACCCGGAATTCAAAGCACAAATCAAGGATTTGTCATTCGACATTTCCCGGGAAAATTAATCCACAAATCCACAGGATGTTTTCCACAGTGGAAAAGTAGATGTGTGTAAATCAAAGATGTCCACAAAGCTATCCCCACCCCGTTTGATTTATCCCCAAGAAATGCAAACTTGGAAATCAGCCTGACAAGCCTGTTTCCATAGCTTTTCCACCATATCCACATCTTCTACTACAACAACAAAATAATAAAAACTATATTTGTCTTTATATTCACAAGGAGAGCCTATGAAATTTATCTGCCAGAAAGCCATATTAGCCGAATCCCTGGGGATTGCATCCCGTGCCGTATCCGCTAAAAACGCTATTCCTGCCCTGGAAGGCATCTTGATCGATTGCACCTTCGAAGGATTGACCCTGACTTCCTACAATCTGGAAATCGGTATCATTACCAAGTGCAGCGCCAACGTGGAAGAAGAAGGCAAAACCTGTGTCAATGCCCGTCTCTTTTCCGACATTATCCGCAAGCTCCCCGATGAAAACATTATCTTTGAAACCGAAAGTGAAGGGGTTACCCATATCAAGTGCGGCCCTGTTGAATTTTCCATTCCTTTGATCGACCCTGCCGAATTCCCGGAAATTCCCTCCATCGAACAGGAGCTTTCTTTGACTGTTCCCCAGGATACTCTGAAGAACATGATTGAAAAAACCATCTTCGCTACTGCACAAACCGACATTAAACCCATTTTGACCGGGTTATACTTTGACGTAAAAGATGGTATCCTTAATATCGTTGCCATTGATAACTATCGTATGGCCATGCGTCGGGAAAAGCTCTTGAACCTGACTGCCGATCAAAAGGATTTCGATTTCATTCTGCCTGGCCCAACCGCCCGTGAAATGGAAAAAATCCTGGAAGACGTGGAAGACGCCGTAGAAATCATCCTTTCCCAAAAGCGTATTTGCTTCAAGCTGGAAAATACCACCGTTATTTCCCGTCTTTTGGAAGGCAAATATTACGACTATAACTCCTTTATCCCCAAAAAAGGACATATCATTGTTCCCTTTGATCAAAAACGTCTCTCGGATGCTGCTGAACGCGTTTCGTTGATTATCAATGAAAGACTTCGCAACCACGTTCGTTTTTCACTTTCAGGAAATACGGCCCGCCTTTCCTGCGTTTCCACACTGGGTACCGCAAGTGACGAGATCGACCTTCCTACAAGCTATGAAAATTTTGAAATCGGATTCAATAACCGTATTTTCCTGGATGCCATCAAGGCCATTGACGAAGATAACCTGACCCTGGAGCTTTCCAGCCCGGTACTGCCCTGTGTTGTTCGTCCCGAAAATAACGACAACTACATCCAGATCATCATGCCGGTCCGCTTGAAGAACTAAAGCGACGAAAGGATCTAAACCATGCCGATCCACTCGGTTCAATTGGAAAATTTCCGTAACTTTGAATCTCTTTCCTGTTCCTTTTCTCCCCACGTCAACCTGATTTCCGGTGAAAATGCCCAGGGGAAAACGAATCTGATCGAAGCTTTGTTTTATTTTTCTGCTCAGAAATCCTTCCGGGCACCAAAAGACGAAATTTTGATCCGACGCGATGCTCCCTTTTTTCGAATTTCCGAAACCCTTTTCAATGGGGTTCGCGATTTCACCCTGGAAGTTACTCTGGAACGGGGAAAAAAGAAACACCTTTTACTCAACGACATTCCCCAAAGGAAATCCTCTGACGTGATCGGAATCCTGCCGGTTGTACTTTTTACACCGGACGATCTTTACCTGATCAAAGCAGGAGCCTCCGAAAGACGGCGTCTTTTGGATCTTCCCCTTTGCCAGATTCGCCCTTTTTACTACGAAACACTTTCCCGTTACAATCGTACCCTTCGCATGAAAAGAGCTCTTTTGAAAGAGGAATATAACGAGAAAAATCGTACGTTATGTGATGCTTATAATGCTGATATGGCCCGTTCTGCGTCCGAAATTATTTCCATGAGAAAGAATTTTTGCGATTCTCTTACAAAAGAGGCTAAAATGCTTCATGAAAGTCTTTCCGGAGGGCGGGAAGAGCTGATTATTCACTATAAGACCATTTCAAAAGCAGATCCGGAAGCATCTCCCAGGGAAAATGAAGACAAAATCTATGCAAGGCTCACCGAACTCATGCACAGCGAATTCGAAGCCGAAACTCCCCTCTCCGGCATTCACAAGGATGACCTGAATATTAGCATCAATGATTTTGCGGCAAAAAATTATGCTTCCCAAGGCCAAATGCGCAGCATTGCTCTTTCCCTGAAGCTTGCCGAACGGGAGCTGATTGAAATGGACACGGGATGTCAACCGGTGTTGTTTCTGGACGACGTACTTTCCGAACTGGACACGGGACGGAAAAACTTCATTCTGAACCACATCCACCGGGGACAAATCTTTATCACCTGTTGTGATCCTATTACCCTTTCGAAAGAAACCGAAGGAAAGCAATTTGTGTTCCATAACGGCAAAATTACAAAGGAATGTGATTTTTAATGTACCTGCATATTGGCAATCATATCCTGTGTGACGATCGGGATCTGATCGGTATTTTCGATTTGGATAACCTGACCGCCTCCAGGGAAAGTACCGAATTTCTGGAGCAATACGAAAAAAAGCAAAACCTGATCAACATTGGAGGCGTATTTGACCTGCCTAAATCGTTGATCTTGATACAAAAAGGGGATAAGGACATTCTGTATATGTCCCCGATTACATCCTCAACCCTTTACAAAAGAAGCAAAAATCCCACGCAAACCCTTCTCTAAAAGACACCAAGGAAAGGCAGCCTGAATCAATATGAGCGAAGAAATTTTGAATACTCCTACCCCGGAGGAAGAGAAAAAAGAATACGGCGCAGATCAAATTCAAATTCTGGAAGGTCTGGAAGCAGTTCGTAAGCGTCCCGGTATGTATATCGGTACCACATCCATCCGGGGATTACATCATCTTGTTCACGAAATCGTTGACAATGCCGTGGATGAGGCTCTGGCTGGTTTCTGTAACCACATCAAGGTCGACATTCTTCCTGGTGAAGTTATTCGGGTAGAAGACAACGGCCGTGGTATTCCCACTGCCAAACACCCAAAAACCGGTACTTCCACCGTGGAAGTGGTGTATACCATTCTCCACGCCGGCGGTAAATTTGGCGGCGACGGTTACAAGGTTTCCGGCGGTTTGCACGGCGTTGGTGCTTCGGTGGTAAACGCCCTTTCGGAATGGACCGAAGTCGTGGTATGCGACGATGGTGTGAATTTGATGATGCAGCGTTTTGAGCGTGGTGTCCCCTGTTATTCCCTGAAAAAGATCGGGGAACGGGACTATACCGGCACCACCGTTACCTTCAAACCCGACCCGGAAATTTTTGAAGAAACCGTTTTTGAATACGATACCCTGAAAGCCCTCCTTCGGGAAGCGGCCTTCCTGACCGCAGGACTCCGCATCACCCTGACCGATCTGCGTAATCCGGAAGAGGTGGAGCAGGATAGCTTCTACTACGAAGGCGGTGTCGCCTCCTTTGTGGAATATCTCAACACCAATAAGACGCCGGTTCATGACAAGGTCATCTTCATGAAGGGAGCCCGGGATGATTCCAGTGTAGAAATCGCCATTCAATACAACGATACCTACAACGAAAACATCCTTTCCTTTGCCAATAACGTGCGTACTACCGAAGGTGGTATGCACGAAACCGGCTTCAAAACCGCACTGACCCGCGTGATCAACGACTACGCCAAGAAAAAGAACTTCATCAAAGACAACGACAAGGTTCTTACCGGCGATGACGTACGGGAAGGTCTTGCCGCTGTCATCAGCGTCAAGCTCCGGGAGCCCCAGTTTGAAGGACAGACCAAAACCAAGCTGGGAAACTCCGAAATACGTACCCTGGTGGATTCGATGGTGCAGGAAAAGCTTTCTGCTTTCCTGGAAGAGAATCCTGTTGTGGGCAAAGCCATTCTGGAAAAGGCGGTGTCCGCCGCCCGGGCCCGTGAAGCAGCCCGTAAAGCCAAGGAAGCTACCCGCAGAAAGTCGGCTCTGGACAGTGCATCGCTGCCCGGCAAGCTGGCCGATTGTCAGGACAAGAATCCCGAGAACACCGAAATCTATATCGTTGAGGGTGACTCCGCAGGAGGCAGCGCCAAACAGGGACGTGACCGTAAATATCAGGCCATCCTTCCCCTGTGGGGCAAAATGTTGAATGTAGAAAAGGCCAGAGTGGACCGCATCTTTGGCAACGACCGTCTTGCCCCCATCATTACCGCCCTGGGTGCCGGGGTTGGTTCGGAATTTGACGTGGAAAAGGTTCGTTACCACAAGGTCATCATCATGGCGGATGCCGACGTGGACGGCAGCCACATCCGTTGCTTGCTTTTAACCTTCTTCTTCCGATTCATGAAGCCCTTAATTGAAGCTGGTTACGTCTATATTGCCCAGCCTCCCCTTTACAAGATCCAGAAGGGCAAGCTTCCTCCACGTTACGCCTTTGATGAAAAGTCCATGCAGGATATTGTGGAAGAGCTCGGTGGTGTTCCCGAAGACGGTATCCAGCGTTACAAGGGTCTTGGTGAAATGAACCCTGAACAGCTTTGGGAAACCACCATGGATCCCGCAAACCGTACTATCCTGAAGGTGGAAATGGCCGATGCGGCTGCAGCCGATGAAGCTTTTACCCTCCTGATGGGGGATATGGTTGGTCCCAGACGGGAATACATTGAAAAACATGCAAAATATGTCACAAACCTCGATATTTAAGAGGAGATCATAACAAATGGACAACATCTTTGAAAATCAGAAAATTGTCCCGGTAGACATTGAAAAGGAAGTTCGAAAATCCTTCCTGGAATATGCCATGTCGGTTATCGTCAGCCGTGCGCTTCCTGACGTGCGGGATGGATTGAAGCCGATTCACAGAAGAATCCTCTTCACCATGTACAACAATAACCTGCTTCCCGAGCGGGCTTACCGGAAATCGGCCTCCACTGTTGGTGACGTAATGGGTAACTATCATCCCCACGGTGACGCGGCGGTTTACGACGCACTGGTTCGTCTGGCCCAGGACTTTTCCATGCGCTATCCCCTGGTGGATGGCCATGGCAACTTCGGTTCGGTGGATGGGGACCCCCCTGCTGCCCAGCGTTATACCGAAGCAAAAATGACCAAGCTGTCGGTGGAAATGCTCACCGATATTGAAAAAGATACCGTGGACTTTATGCCCAACTACGATAACCGCCTGACCGAGCCCACCGTGCTCCCCAGCCGGTTCCCAAACCTGTTGGTCAATGGTTCTATGGGGATTGCGGTTGGCATGGCCACCAACATTCCGCCCCACAATCTGCGTGAAGTCATTGATGCTTCGCTTTACATGATCGATCACCCCGATGCGGATATGGATGAGCTGATGCAGTTTGTAAAAGGTCCCGACTTCCCTACCGGCGCCATTATCATGGGCCGTTCGGGTATTCGGGCTGCCTATGCCACCGGACGCGGTACCATCCGTATCCGTTCCAAGGCGGAGATCGAAGAATACAACAACGGACGTTACCGCATTGCCATTACCGAAATTCCCTATATGGTCAATAAGGCCCGCTTGGTGGAGCACATTGCTGACCTGCACAAGGAAAAGAAAATCGAAGGCATCACCGACCTGCGGGATGAATCCGACCGTCAGGGCATGCGGGTTGTGGTGGAGCTTCGCCGGGATGCCAATCCCCAGGTGATTTTGAACCAGCTTTATAGCTACACCGAGCTTCAGTCCAATTTCTCGGTCAACCTGATTGCCCTGGTAAACAATCAGCCCAAGACCCTGTCCCTGCGGGATTGTATTTATCATTACGTACATCATCAGCGTGACGTAACCTACCGTCGTACCCGTTATAACCTGCGTCGTGCCATGGAACGGGCTCACATCCGGGAAGGTCTGAAAATTGCGGTTGACAACATCGATAAGGTGGTTCACATCATCCGTACCAGCCGTACCGAAGCCGAAGCCAAGGCCCGCCTGATGGAAGAATTCAAGGAATACGAAGTCCTGAATATGCTGAAGGTGACGGGTGAATATTCCGAAGATGAACCTGATATGGTAAAGGGGCTCACCGAGGTGCAGGCCCAGGCCATTGTCAATATGCGTCTTGGTCAGCTGACCAATTTAGCTGCCGAAGATCTGCTGGCTGAATATAACGACCTGATGACAAAAATTGCCGAATACAAGGTACTCCTCTCCTCCGACGAAAACATTTATGCTGTTGTCAAAAAGGAACTGACTGCCATTCGTGATAAGTACGGCGATGAACGCCGTACCGCTATCGAAGCAGTGGAGGACGATCTGGATATTGAAGACCTGATCAAGGAGGAAGACAACGTCTTCACCATGACCCGTCTCGGTTACATCAAGCGTCTGCCGGTGAGCACCTACAAACAGCAGAAGCGTGGCGGCCGCGGTATTACCGGTCTTTCCACCAGAGAAGAAGACGTAGTAGAGAAGATTTTTGTTTCTTCTACTCACGATTATATTCTGTTCTTTACCAATACCGGCCGGATGTACCGTTTGAAGGGATACCAGATCCCCGAAGGAGGCAGAACCGCACGCGGCGCCAACATAGTCAACTATCTGCAGTTGACCGGTGACGAACGTGTTACCGCCGGCCTTTCCATCCGGGATTACGACGAACGCTACCTCTTCCTGGTAACCCGTCAGGGTGTGGTAAAGCGTACAAAGCTTTCCGACCTGGATACCACCCGTAAGGCCGGTATCCGTGCGTTGATGCTGAACGAAGGGGACGAGCTGGTTTCCAGCTTCATCACTTCGGGTGATGATACCGTGATCCTGTGCTCCAGAAAGGGCCGTGCCGTCCGCTTCCACGAGGATACCGTCCGCTGCATGGGCAGAACCGCCGTTGGTGTCATCGGCATGAAGCTGGAGGATGGGGACGAGATCATCAGCGCCGCCGCCACCCCTGAAGGGTCTGTGGTCTTGACGGTAACCGAAAAGGGTTACGGCAAGAAGACTCCCATTGAAGAGTTTACCCTGCATGGAAGAGGTGGTAAGGGTATGATCCTCCATGACATCACCGAAAAGACCGGTGAAATCGCAGGGGTCATCATTCCCCAGGAAAAGGAAGAGGATATCCTGATTATTTCCAGCTCGGGTATCATCATCCGCACCGAAATCGCCGATATCCGTACCTGTGGTCGTTCCTCCCAGGGGGTTATCCTGATGAGAGCCCAGGAAAATGAAAAAATCATTTCTGTTGCCGCCGCCGAACGGGAAGCTGAGGAAGAGAATCCTGTGGATGAAGCTCCCGTTGAGGAATAAGACGGCATGAGAAAGGTCACCATTTATACCGATGGAGCCTGTTCGGGAAATCCGGGACCGGGTGGCTACGGTGCCATTCTGATCGACGTGGAGAGCGGAAAAAAGCTTGAAATCGCAGGCGGAGATGCCAATACCACCAACAATCGGATGGAACTGATGGGCGTAATCGAAGCTCTGTCCCTTTTGAAAATGCCCTGTGAAGTGACCCTTTACACCGATTCCAAGTACGTGGTGGATGCTATGAAACTTGGATGGGCAAAAAAGTGGCAGAAAAACAACTGGATGCGAAACAAGTCCGATCGTGCCAAAAATCCGGAGCTTTGGGAAAAACTTCTGTCCCTGTGTGATACCCATCACGTGACCTTTTCCTGGGTTAAGGGACATGCAGACAATCCCATGAACAACCGCTGTGATGAAATGGCGGTGCAAAAGAGTAAAGAGTATTCTACAAAAGCATAAACGGAAAAAGGCGTGCAAGATCTTCTTCGCACGCCTTTTTGATCATCTTCCCTTTTTCGGAGGAAGAAAGGATACAACTATGGAAAAAATTACACTGCCCAATGGGGTCCGGTTGGTCTATGAAAAGACCGACTTTATCCGAAGCATGACCTTTGGTATTTGGGTTGGAACCGGGAGCCGATTTGAAAGCAAGAAGGAATCGGGTATTTCCCATTTTATTGAACACATGCTCTTCAAAGGGACAAAGCACCACAGCTGTGCCGCCCTTTCGGAAGCGTTTGATGCATTGGGAGGACAATCCAACGCCTATACCACCAAGGAACTGACCGCCTTTTACGTAAAAGCCCTGGACAGCAAAATGCTGGAAGCCGCAGGACTCATCACTGAAATGGTGATGGAACCTCTGATGGCAGAGGGTGACGTGCAAAGTGAACGTGGCGTCATTTTGGAAGAAATTGGTATGTACGAGGATGACCCGGAGGATCTGGCTATTGAAAAGCTCAACGAAGCTGTATATCCCAAATCTGCCCTTGGAATGCCCATCCTGGGAACCAAAAAGTCCCTGGTAGGGATCGGCAGGGAAGAAATGCTGGGCTATTTACATAAGCATTATAGCGGAGAAAACGTGGTTGCCGCTATTTCCGGAAACTTTGATGAAAAAAACCTGCAGATTCTTTGCGACCTGCTTTCCACATTGCCCGCCGGCAAGCGGGAGGTGGTGGAACCGGGAATCTACGTCCCAACCACCTACCTAAAAAAGAAAAAGTATGAGCAAAACCACCTGGGTTTCCTATACCCTGCCTATTCGGTAAAGGATGATAGAAAATACGCTGCGGCGGTGCTTTCTACCATTCTGGGTGGCGGTGCATCCTCCCGTCTGTTCCAACGGATGCGGGATAAAGAAGGCCTTTGTTATTCGGTGTACTCTTACTCTGCCAGCTCCCTGGCAGAGGGCTTGTTTGGTATGTATACCGCAACAGGCAAGGAAACCGAGGAAAAAGCCATTGCAGCTATGCTGGAAGAAATTGAAAAAATCAAACAGGATGGGGTTCGTGAGGATGAGCTTTTCCGGGCAAAGGAAAAAATCAAGACCAATATCCTGCTGGGGTTGGAATCCACCGGAAGCCGAGCTTCCATGATGGCCCGGAACGAATTGATTTTTGGCCGGATTCCCGATTATCAGGAAATTGTGGATGCCTACGAATGCCTAACCCGGGAGGACATTCAAAACGTGGCCTGTGATATTTTCAAGTCGGAAGTGCTTTCCTTCTCGGCAGTAGGCCGGATCGAAAAGGAAGAAACTTACAATCGGATGCTTGGGAGGTAATCATGTACGGTTTTTTTGCCATGATAGGAAGATTGCGTCATATCCGTCGTTGGAGTTTGATGCGGTCCAACGTAAGTGAAAACGTGTGTGAGCATTCCTTTGATACAGCCGTGATTGCACATGCATTGGCAGAGATTGGAATTCGGGTATATGGGAAAAAGCTGGATGTGGGTAAAATCACCATGGCAGCTCTTTATCATGATGCCAGCGAGGTAATGACCGGAGATATGCCGACCCCGGTGAAATATAAAAATGAGGCTCTGCGGGAAAGCTATGGTAAAATAGAATCCGAAAGCAGGGATAACCTGCTTGCCATGCTGCCCGATGATTTAGTGGATGCTTACCGTCCCCTGGTTTGTATGGAAGAGGAATCTCCGGAAGAATATCGGTACGTGAAAGCGGCTGACAAAATATCTGCATATATCAAATGCATGGAGGAAACTGCCAGCGGAAATCGAGAATTTGCATCTGCAGAGGAACAGACCCGAAAAGCGGTATACGATATGTGTTTTGACGAGGCAAATTATTTTATGAAATATTTCCTGGATGGTTACCGCAAGAATTTGGATGAACTGACCCATTCCTGAATTACTTATCCACAGGCTGTAGATAAGTGGAGAGGTGGAAAAGTTTTGAAGAATTTCCAGAGAAACCCTCTTTTTTCGACATTTCTATGGTGTTTTATGGGGGTCAAACCCTGAAACACGGGGAGGCGAACAAGGGTTTTCCACAAACAAACAGGGTTATCAACAGGGTTTTGCACAGTTTTTGTGGATTCTAAAAATGAAGGAAGACCGAAAGATTTCTTCGGTCTTCCTTCATTTTTTATGAAAATCAATAGTCCATATGATAGGTACAAAGGGTTGCCAAAGGACAAGAATTACACTTAGGATTGCGGGCAGTACAGTATTCCCGGCCAAACAAAACCAAGCGATGACAAAAATCGTTGGAGCGATCGGGAGGAAGAATTTCTTTCAGACCAAGCTCTGCTTTGTAGGGATCGGTAGTCTTAATGAAACCGAGACGGTTGCAGATACGGATACAATGTGTATCACAAACCACAGCAGGTTTACCATACACGTCACCAAGAATCAGGTTGGCGGTTTTTCGACCTACACCGGGGAGGGTAAGAAGATCCTCCATATTGTCGGGAACTACACCGTTAAATCTGTCCCGAATCATCTGACAACAATCCTTCAGGTTTTGAGCCTTGACCTTGAACAGCCCACAGGGGCGGACAATATCTTCTACCTTCTCAATGGGGGCATTTGCCAAGGAATCCAGGGTAGGAAAGGCTTCAAAAAGCTCCTTTGTGACAATATTGACCCTGGCATCGGTGCATTGGGCGGAAAGACGAACGGCGCACAGGAGTTGCCATGGCTCCTTGGCAACAAGGGAGCACACGGCATCCGGGTAAGCTGTTTCCAACGCATCCAAAACAGAAACAGCAAAATCTTTACGACTCATAGTGGTTTTTACACTCTTTCTTCCAGAGGAATGTATTCATATTCGTTAAACAACGACTTATAGGCGGGACGGATAATACGATTTTGGGTCAAAACCTCTTCGATGCGGTGGGCGGACCAGCCAACAATACGGGAGATGGCAAAAATCGGGGTATAAACTTCCGAAGGAATGCCAAGCATTTGATAGACAAAGCCGGAATACAGGTCCACATTGGCACAGATGGGCTTGGTGTCCCCTTTAATTTCGGCGAATATTTCAGGAGTCAATCGCTCAATATTGCGGTAAATATTGAATTCATCCCAAAGCCCCTTCTTTTCCGCCAGAGCTTCGGCGTTTTTACGCAGAATTTGAGCGCGGGGATCGGAAAGGGTGTAGATGGCATGACCCATACCATAAATCAATCCACTTCCGTCACCGGCTTCCTTGCGAAGGACCTTCACCAAATAATCCTTCAGGGCACTTTCGTCGTAAGGATTATCTACCGAAGCTTTGTAACGGTCTACCATGTCCAAAACCTTCAGGTTGGCACCGCCGTGGCGGAAGCCCTTCAGGGAACCAACCGCCGCAGAAATGGCGGAATAGGTATCGGTACCGGCACTGGAGAGGGTACGGCAGGCAAAGGCAGAGTTGTTACCGCCGCCGTGCTCGGCGTGGAGAACCAGACAAATATCCACCAGGTGAGCTTCTTCTTCGGTAAAGGCTTTATCACTGCGCAGGAGGCGCAGAAGATTCTGGGCGGAATTCAGGGTGGTTTTGGGGTTATGGATGTGCATACTCTTGTTATCATACTCGTGACGCTTCACCTGGTAGGCATGGGCAACGATGATGGGGAAGCGGGCAATCAGTTCCAGGGATTGGCGCACAATATTGGAAGGGGAAAGATCGTCGGGAGTATCGTCGTAGGAATACATGGCCAAAACCGAACGGGCCAGCTTGTTCATGATATCTCTGGAAGGAGCCTTGATGATCATATCCTCAGTAAAATAACGGGGAAGCTCCCGGGAATCATTCAGAAGCAAAAGGAATTGTTCCAGATCGTCCTTGGAAGGGAGCTTACCGAAGAGAAGCAGATAGGCAGTCTCCTCAAAACCATACCGACCATCCTTGGAAAAACCGTCGATGAGATGTTCCACATCGTACCCACGGTAGAAAAGGCGGCCCTTTGCAGGGACACGTACGCCATCCACCATTTCGTAGCCATGTACGTCGCCGATTTTTGTGACACCGGCCATAACACCGGTTCCGTCGGCGTTACGAAGTCCTCTTTTCACGCCGTAACGGATATAATCGGAGGAGTCAATGGCGGAATATTCCGGCAGGGAAGCGCATACGGTATCAATATATTCACGGAATTTACTGTTGGGCATAGGGACACCTCTTTTTTGAATCAAAAAATCAAATTGCCTTCACAGTATAGCAGATTCTAAGCTGTTTGTCAATGTGGCAACCTGTAAAATGCAGGACTACAAAAACGAACTTGCATAATGGAGAATGACCAATGAAAAAGCCGATTATTTCCCTTTTGCTTTGTGTTTTATGTTTTCTGATCCCGGTTTGGGTCCTTTCTGTGGTGGAGGATCCAAAGAAAGAAGGAGAAGAAAAAGCAGCGATTCCGAGAGATGAGGATATGATTGAGGTGTTGTTTTCCGATGAGATAAAGACCATGACCATGCAGGATTATCTGGTTGGAACCCTCTCCGCCGAAATGCCTGCCAGCTATCCGGAGGAAGCCTTAAAAGCTCAGGCCATTGCCGCAAGGAGTAATCTGCTTTACAAAATGGAGTTGCGGGATCGGTATCCCGAGCAGGCAAGTCACAAAGATGCCGATATTTGCGCCGATTATGCCCATTGTCAGGCCTTTGCTACAGAGGAGGAACAAAAGGAAAAATGGGGGGACAAGTATGAGGAAAAACATGCCAAAATGGTGAAAGCAGTGACCGATACTCAAAACGTCTTTCTGACCTATGAAGGACGACCGATCTCTGCCCTGTTTCATGCCATTTCCTCCGGAAAAACCGAATCGGCGACCGACGTATGGGGAGGAAATGGAATTCCTTATTTGATTCCGGTGGAAAGTGAATGGGACAAATCTTCCGACGGATATGAATCGGTGACTACCTTGACTCTTGAGGAAGCAAAATCGGTCATCCTTGAAGCATATCCGAATGCCGCAATGCCAGAAACGCCGGACAAATGGGTGACAGAATTGGAGAAGAGCGGGTCGGGTGGATGGATGAAGCTGAAATTGTGGGGGGAGAAATTGTCCGGACGGGAATTCCGAAATTTATTTTCTCTGCGGTCCACCAATATTACTCTGGAATGGGAAGGCGAGACACTCCACCTGATTACACACGGCTACGGACATGGGGTAGGTATGAGTCAATATGGGGCCAAATGCATGGCAGAAGAGGGAAAAACCGCAGGAGAAATATTGGCTTATTACTATCCCGGAACAACGATAGACACCCAGGAGAATTTGTATATCGAGTAAAACAGATAAAAGAAAAACGCCTGTCTGCGTGAGGGTAAAAACGCAGACAGGTGTTTTCTATATATCATCCCTGCTCAGCAAGGTAGAGGGATGCGCGGCTTTGGACATATTCCGCAACCTTTTCGGCGGAAATGTCCCCTTTGAAATAACGAAGAGCTTCTTCATGGATAATATCCTTGATCTCCTTGTGACAAGAACCACCGTAATGGTCCACAGAAGCCACCATGTCAAAGATGTTGTCGTACATGTCGTAGGTTTCCTCGTAGGAGAACATGCTGTTTGCAGCCGTATGACGGGCTGCTTTTTCTACCCATGCTTCCAATACGGAACTACGCATGGGTAGTCCCCAATATCCCTGGTCTGCGGCAATTTCCTGGGTGCTGGTGGACAAAAGCCAATTCAGAAAATCAGCGCAGCTTCCTTTCTTTTCGCTTTGGGTTAAAACACCGTAGACGTGGTCGGGATTGATGGTCAAACCGGCACCATTGGCAGTGGGGCTTGCAAAAAGGGCGCCCTCCATGCCATATCGGGTGAAGGGCTTCTCTGCCCCCTTGATTTCATACCGAAGCCGGAGATTGGCGTCTTCCACACAGATGACCTGAAGGAACACGTCAAATAGCGGTCTTTTTCCATCATCCTTCTTGTTGGCCATTGCTTCAGATTGATCCTTGGCGGCCTTATTGCAAAGCTCCAGCATGGCAATGAAGTTTTCATCCTGAAAATTACAGGTATTGGTTTCGTCATCCACCCAGGAAGAGACCCCATGGAAAAGGTACCATCCTAATGTGATATCCTTGGTCTCTCCCTTATAGAAATTTTGAACCTCCAGGCCATCCAGGACTTCCGTAAGGTGTACCATGTTGTTGATTTTGCCGCCGGCTTCCTCCAAAGCCCCCTTGGGCATGACCATACCGTAAATTTGGTATAGGTCGGGAATCATATAAATCTTTCCCTGGATGCGGCTGGCTTCCAGCACAGGTTCCGCCAATTCACCGGAGGATAACAGCTCCCCAATCACGTTTTCCAGTGGTTCCAGGACGCCTCGCTTGGCATAGTTCATGAGCAGAGCCGCGTCGTCACTGCCAACCATATCCACCTCTCCGGAGAGGATAGCCAGGTTTAACTGAGGTCGATCCAGGTATTCTTTGATTTCTACCTTATATTCTGAGGTTCGGTTGTATTTGGCCACAAGCTCGGTCAAATGGGGAGAAGAATATCCGGCCGTGCCGATGATGATGTTACCCTGGCCTTGAGGCTGTTCGAGGGTCGCCTCGTTGGAGTCTGGGGTCAGGTGAAAGAGCATACCGTTGGAGGCGATGAGTACCCCATCGGCAACCGGTTGCATTTCAAAAACCGTTTGGTAATTGATTCCCATGAGGGAAAGATTTCCCAGGTCTTCTACCGTAAATCCATCGGTGCGGTAAAGGTTAGTACCGCTGACCCAGTAATTATTTATGCCATCGGTGACCGGTGACCATAACCCACCGGTGATACCCTCCAGAATGGTGCCGGTCCCCACCTGGTCCGATAGGGGATAAAGCAGATATTCGCTGGAGATGGCAACGTCCACTACCTGGCTGTCATAAAGTACCCGATTGGCGAGCAGATAGGTGATGCCATCCAGTACCCAAAAACCCAGGAGGTTATCGTCCTGGTCCAGAGGATGCTTCATGACCTCATCCCCCCGGTAAAGGAGATTATCCCGGATGGAATAGTCTCCGTAGCGGGCATCGGGGATACCCTCCGCCGTTTCCAATTGAGTGGGCTGATAATTTTCGTCTAACAGGGTCTTTTTCTTTCCGCTGTAAAGATATATGCCGTCCTCTTCCAAAAGAAGAGCATGGATATTTTCCCATTCCAAAACCACTTTGCTGACGTGGGGCGCCTGGGTGGCTTTATCGGTCTTCAAAATGATGGAATCCTCAAAGCCTACCACGCTGTTTTTCGAGTTTCCACACCCGGAAAATAGCGAAACAGATAGGCAAAGAAGCAAAAGGAAGGCTGTCAAGTGGTTTCTTCGTTTCATGGTCCCATCCTTTCCGTTAGTGTAGTTCGTAGCCCAGGTCGGCCAGATAGGCTGTCACGTAGCCCTTGACGTATTCCGGCCAATCGGTGAAGGTGCCATCTTCATAAAACCATGGCATTTTTTCCGCCGGAGCCTCTTCAGACTGCAAGTAATCAAACATGACGGCCCATGGTTCTGCATGGGAAGAATACATAGCAATGATATGATCCCGTTCTTCCTGGTCCCAACAGCGGTCGCTTATCAGCATATCGGTGGTGTGGCTCAAGATTCCGTCACAGATACTCAAATGATCGGCCCGGGCGGCATAAGCCTCTCCAATGGCAATCTGTTCCTCCAGGGTATAGTGATATTCCGGATAGGAACGCCAGGAGGCATACCACTTTGGTATCATTGATTTTAGCAGGGGGCATCCAAGGCGGTAATATTCAATCTGGCTTTGTCCGTCTTCGGTCAGAAGCCAGTTGATAAAATGGAGCGCCGCTTCTGGGTTTGGAGAATTTTTGGGTACACAATAGGAGCTGCCATCAATGGCATATCCCTCCCCTTCCCGGAAGGAAAATGGAATATAGGCGGCGTTGGCGCCGTATTGGCTATAGGGGGAACCATCCAATGTAAATTCTTCATAATGCGCCATGGGGTCTTCAAAAGTTCCGCTGTTATAAAAGGTGAATAAGGGGGTGTAATCTACATTCCCCTTCGGAGAATCCTGGTGGATGGCAGAAAGCAGGGAAATAAGATTGTCCCAGTATGGGGAGGTATCAAATTGCATATTTTCCAGGTTCAGCGATGCACCCAGAAGAGGTTCAATTCCATTTCCGCCGAGCCCAAGGCGGACACCACGATATTCTTGTTCCAGCTTGTTATAGAGGTCCAGAAGATCGGTGAGGTTTTTTGCTTCTCCAAACGTTTCGACCAATCCGGCGGGAACCTGTACAACCGAGTCAATACCAAATCCGGGAACCAGAATCTGCAGTTTTCCGTGGATTCGTCCGGCTTCCAGAATATTGACATAGTACTCTCCGGAGGATAGAGTATCCTCCACGTAGGGATCCAGGTTAAAAAGCTGATCGTCATAAGCCAGTAGGTGCGCAATCAGGTTGTTATCCACAATCAGATCGATTTCTCCTGCCCGGATGGCCTCCATCAGGGCTTTATCGCTGTTATACTCCTTGAATTCTATGGTAGCGCCGCTGGAGCTTGCGTAGCTGCTGAAAAATTTCATCTCGGTATTTTTACCACCGGCTTGAAGGGAAATCTTTCCTATCACAATATGCCCCGGAACGGGAGTGAGGGTTGCTTCGGTTGGAAGCTGACTCTCTTCAGGAAGGGGTTCGGTCTGGGTGAGAGGGTCCGACTCAGTAAAGGAAAGGGTATTTGATTCACTGTCATGGCATCCTGCCAAAAGCCCCGCAATGAGGAAGAGAAGAAGGATGGATAAAGAAAAAAGAACGCAGGGACGGTTACGTTTCATGGAGGACTCCTTTCGTGAAAACTTCATAGCGTTTTTTGTTATCTTTATTGTAGCAGAATGGGAACAAAGAATCCATTTGCCGATTACATAAACTTGATAGGCGGTTTTTAGAAAGAAATACCAGATTGGCATCAAAACGGCATCAAGATGGCATAGTAACGTCAAATGGAACCAATCCCATCTACTATATAAGTCGCTTCCAATGGACAAAAGGTCGCATATAATTTGAAAGAAAAAGAAAAAAATCCCGAACCAACGGTTCGGGATTTTGGTGATCCATCCGCGATTCGAACGCGGGACACCCTGCTTAAAAGGCAGGTGCTCTGCCGGCTGAGCTAATGGATCATATTAAGTTAAGTGGCTGGGATGGCAGGACTCGAACCTGCGCAATGACGGAGTCAAAGTCCGTTGCCTTACCGACTTGGCTACATCCCAATGTGATGTTTTTGGCAAACGGGTCGATAAAATCGACCCGTTTGCACGTTTGGTGGGACGGATAATCGGACTCGAACCGACGACACCTGGAACCACAATCCAGTGCTCTAACCAACTGAGCTATATCCGCCATATAGTGGCACGCCTGAAGAGATTCGAACTCCTGACCCACTGCTTAGAAGGCAGTTGCTCTATCCAACTGAGCTACAGGCGCGTATCATGGAGCGGGTGATGGGAATCGAACCCACGCAATCAGCTTGGAAGGCTGATGTTCTACCATTGAACTACACCCGCGCGAGTCGTAATTGCTTCCGCCACAGGGAGGGCTCTCAAAGCTGCTTAAATATAATACCATAATACCAAACTTTTGTCAACCCCTCTTTTGGAAAATTCAAAGGTTTGTATGGAAATATAGATTCAAATTCTGTTTGAGAGCCCAATTTGGATGGAATGCTATGATCTCACAGATGAAGCCAGGGCACAAAGCTTTCGAAGCCGGTGATAAACACAGGAACGGCTGACCCCAGCCATGGTGGCAAGTTCAGTCAGGGAGGCTTCCGGATTTTCGGTACGGAGAAGTGCCACCTCCTGAAGGCCCTTTTCCAGGGTGGAAAGCAAACCGGAGGTTTCCAGCTTTTTGATGGCCACTCGCTGATCCACCGAGGCATTGATGGATTTATCCATGTTGGCGTCGGCAAAGTTGTTTTGGCGATTGATGTTGTTGCGGATGGATTTGAGCATCTTTTCCTGCATCAATTTCATGGCAGAAAGAGGAGCACCGCACAGGGTCAGATAATCCTCAATATTCTCCCCGGTTTTGATGTAAACAACTACACTGTTTTGACGGATGGAGAAACCACTGCGGAAATTCTGATCTACAAGAAGTGCCGAAATCTCCCGGGAAAGGGCAATATGGGTGGAGGTCAGCTCCAACCGGCACTTCTTTTCGGGAGCCACCAGACTGCCGCCCGAAAGAAAAATACCCCGCAGGAAGGAGGAAAGACAGCAATCCTTTTCAAATATCCAGGCGTTCAGGTGGAGAGAAACAAAACCGGTGGTATCATAGCCGCACTTTTCCATGATTTTGGCAATGTCGGCCTTGTTGGTGATCAGGATGGTGCTGCGGCCGCCCTTTTCTCCCCCGGTGATGGTGGGGGTAACCCGGAAGGCACGGGTGAAAAGGGCTACCGTCCGTTCAGCAAAACCACGATGGGAGGAAACGATACGAATCTCGCTTTTGGAGAAGGTATGGCAGAAAAGGAGAATACCATAGCATTCTGCGATGGCACAACAGCTACGTTTGATAGGATGACGACAAAGTTCGTCTTTTACTTCGCTGGAAAAGCTGGGCATGGGACCTTCCTTTCTCAGTTTACCAGGGTGTTGACGCCCTTCACCTCCGCAAGGTTGGTGGAAAGGTTAAAATACGCATCGAACATATCCCGGGCGATGATACCAATGTTACTGCCCGAACCGCCGTGTTCTACAATGATGAATACCGCGATTTCGGGATCGTCGAAGGGGGCAAAAGCGGCGAAAACGCCGTTGGAGGTGCCGGAAGCAACCTGGGAAGAACCGGTTTTACCACCGACGCGGATAGGGTAATTCTCAAAGACCTTGGCGGCAGTGCCGTTTTCGGCGGCGTCCAGCATGCCGTCCATAACCGCCTTATAGGTGGAATTTGACATGGAAATGGTATTAACCAGAGTAGGCTGCACCGAAACCACAACCGAGGAATAGTCATAGGTGGTGACTTCCTTCAAAATGTGGGGCTGGTAGTAGTAACCACCGTTGCAGACAGCCGAAAGATAGGCACAAACCTGCAAGGGGGTAAAAAGGGAATAAGACTGACCAATGGCGGTGGTCAGGGTGTCACCGGGCCCCCATACGATGGAGGAGGATTTGGCCTTGGTTTCCACATTGGAGCGCTGACCGGAAACCTCGCCGGAAAGTTCAATTCCGGTTTTTTTGCCAAGACCGAAGGCTTGAGCCCATTTATCCAGGGTTTCAATTCCCATGTCATCGGCTACCTGGTAGAAGAAATAGTTGCAGGAGTCACGAAGAGCCATGGAAACGTTCAAATTGCCGTGGGTTGCGTGATAGTTCTGACGATAAATCCAGCACTGAGGCTGGAAGGTGCGGTATTTGGTATAAATACCCTCGTCCTTGATGATGGTATCAGGGGTGATAACTCCCTCTTCCAGAGCGGCCACTGCGGTGACCATTTTAAATACCGAACCGATGGGATAGGTACCACCAATGACCCGGTTGACCATGGGGGTCAGTTTGTTTTCCAAAAGTTCGTCATAATCTTCTGAGAAGGATGCCAGATTATAGTCGGGATAGCTTGCCATAGCAAGGACTTCGGCGGAATCTACCTTCATCATGACGGCGGCACCGCCGCCGATATCCTCAGGATAATCCTCGGGATTATCTTCCGAAAGGACCTTAATCTCCTCAATACGACGGGCAAGAGCTTCTTCTGTGGCGGCCTGAATGCGTTCATCAATGGTTAGGAGAACGTTGTAACCCGCTTTGGGCTGGGTTTCGGAAACGACCTCCACGGTATTGTTAAAGGCGTCGATCTTTGTCTTTAGTGAGCCATTGATGCCTCGGAGATAGCTTTCAAAGGCTTTTTCGGCACCGTCTTTGCCAACGATGGCATTCATACTGTAATTTTGGGAGGCAAGCTCCTCATATTCTTCCTTGTAGATTTTACCTACCCGGCCTAAAATATGGGCACCCACATCGGTTTTGTAAACACGGCTGGATTGGGTGATGATTTCCACCCCGGAATAGTAAAAACTGCGTTCCCGAATGGCGGTAATGATTTCCATATCCACGTCTTCCAGGAAAAGGAAGGGGTTGTAAACCGAAAATTCAGCTACTTCCATGTCGTAAAGCAATCCCAGTATGGCACGTCGTTCCGCATTGGAATAGTCATCTGCCAGATGGTACTTTTCGCTCATCAAAGTCACTACTTCGGAAGCCTTCAAATTGGGATCCCAATCATTCTTTTCCATGTATTTGTCAAAATCCTTACGAATGGCAACGTCGGCACCGGCGCTGATGGTATAGGAAAAAGGCGCATTGGAAATAGGAAGGGAATCCTGATAGGTAGTTCCCTTGGATTTAATCAGATTCAAAAGAGAAAGAATAACCTCGCTTTGATTGGCGGTCTTCCAGTTGCTGCGGTTGAATTGAAGAGAAAAGACCTGTTCATTGGCAACAAGTGGATTCCCATAGCGGTCCAGAAGATTCCCACGGGTGGCGTGAAGGGTCGTGGAGTAGGTGGAGGTGACCACCTTGGTGATGGAGTCATCCTCCCGAGCCTTGGCGGCATCCACCTGCATGTTGTACATGACGATGGTTAACAGAATCACCAGTACGAGGGAAATCAGAATCAAGACCCGGTAGCGGTTTAATACGGTAGTAGGTTTCAAATCGGATTCCTTTCTGTGTTAATCCTCTGCTCTATGGTAAATATAATTGATGACAGGGAATAACGGCAAAAACCAAAGGGCGGAATAAAGCCCGGCAGGGACAAAATAGGTGAAAAACAGGGAAAATTCCTCCTGGCCGGGAATCACCAGATCCAAAAGTAAACGAACCAGGCAGGAAACAAGATAAATGCCATAACCGGAAAGCAAAACCGGAACAAAACGGGTGCGATAATAACGTTCGGCAATCAGACCCACCAGAATGGCCAGGATCATATACATAACGGTGTAGTAACCGGCGGTTTTTCCATTTGCGGTATCACACAGGATACCAATGAAACAGCCAAGCCCCGCACCCCACTCCTTGCGGAAAAAGATGCTGCCGGCAGCCACCAAAAAGGGCATTACGTTGACCCGATAACCCCAGAGCCGCAGAGATTCTGCCGCCACCCCCCAAAAGGCAAAGGTTACGGCAATCAAAAGACCCAGGGCAACTATTTTGTACAGAATACGTCGAATGTCACCCATATCAGCCTTCCTTTACAAAGTCGGTGATGACAAATACCAGGGTCAGTTCATTGACGTCCACGTAGGGGGCAATCTCGGCCTGCATACTGCCGCCGCCGGGAGCAATGGAAACAGCAGCCACTTCCCCCACCATGATGCCATGGGGGACATTGCCACCCAAACCGGAGGTGCAAATTTCATCTCCAACGTAAAGGGAAGAATCAAGCGGAACGTAGGAAAGTTTCAGCTTTCCTTCCCGCATGAGAGCATAATCCCCTTCACACATCATACTTTCCTTGGTACGGACGTTTTGCCCGCCAACCGAAAGGCCGCTGTCAATCACCGAAAGGACGTTGCACCAGTTAAGACCCACTTCGCAGACGTAACCCACGTAGCCTTCGCTGACGATAACGGTATCCCCCACCTCAATGCCCACGTTGGAGCCCTTATCGATGGTGAAGGTATAGGAAAAGTCTCCGTCCGGGCGGGAAATGACATCGCACATTTCCAGGGTAAACTGCTCGTTGTCACGGGTAATATTGAGAAGATCCCGAAGCTTTTCGTTTTCTTCTTTGTATTTTTCTGCTTTGCGGATCAGATCTTCCTTTTCCAACAATTCTTCCTTCAGCGCTTCGTTTTCCAGTTTCAGAGAATCAAATTCCGTAATGTAGGAAAAGAGCTTGCCAATTCCCTCGGCACACCAGCTGAAGGCCTTTTCAAAGGGGGAAGTAATGGCAGAGGCAACGTTTGCAACCGGGGTAGCAGTCCCCGGTGAGTAAGCCGATATGACAGAAAAAAGGACCACGATGCCGATTACAATGAGCACCGTAATGACCAGTCGGTTACGAAAAAACGATCTCAAAATTGCCTCCGTAAGGATAAAATTTCAACGCCGAAGGATGACATCAGTTCGGCAAAACGGCAAACAGGGAACCCCATGACGGCGAAAAAGTCACCGTCCAGATGAGATACGAACAGAGAACCCAAACCCTGGATGCCGTATGCTCCGGCTTTGTCCATGGGTTCCCCCGAATGGATATAATCCCAAATCTCCTGGGAGGTCAGCTCCCGAAAGGTGACACGAGAGGAAACCACCGCTGTTTCGACTTTTTCATGGGACAGCAAGGCAATACCGGTGTGGACCAGATGGGTATTACCCGAAAGGGAGGAAAGCATACGAAAAGCATCCTCCTCGTCTTTGGGTTTACCCAGAATTTCTCCATTCAAAACGACAATGGTGTCGGCGGAGATGACGATATCTTCCTCCCCGGCTGCGGGCAGAATGGCCTCCCCCTTGTTTTGGGCAAGGCGGACAACCAATTCCTCCGGGGTCAGATCGGGATAATTTTCCTCCACCACACCGGACGGACCAGCAGGGGACCAACTCCCAGCATTTCCAAAAGTTCCCGGCGGCGAGGGGAGGTAGAAGCAAGAATAAACTGCATGGTCTTACTTGGTCTTCATGATCAGAGCGCGGTGACGCCACAGATAGTCAATGCCCGACCACAGGGTAATGGCGGCCATAATATAGGAGAAGGCATTGACCACAAGATTGGCGTTTGCAGGGAAGAAGTCGGCCACAAGGAAACTGAGGATAATCAGAACCATCTGGGAGAAGGTTTTGACCTTTCCGGAGAAACCGGCAGCCATGACAACCCCCTCACCCATGGCAAGAATGCGCAGAGAGGTGATGATCAGTTCACGGCCGATGATGATGAAGGTGCAGACCGAATGCATGAAACCCACCTGGGTGAAAACCAAAAGGGCGGAAATTACCAGAAGTTTGTCCGCAAGGGGATCCACGAATTTGCCAAAGGTGGTGACTTGATTGTACTTACGGGCAATATAGCCATCGATAAAGTCGGTGATGCTGGCAATGGCGAAAACGATCACCGAAGCCAGGTAATGATGGGAGAAGGGCCACAGGCAGAGAACCAAAAATACCGGAATCATGGCCACCCGGACCATGGTGATCTTATTGGCGGTTGTCATTTTGCTTATTCCTCCTTGGATGCGGGGGAGCCGAAAAGCTCACCCTCGTAGTTTTCCTCGATGATGATGTCAATAAATTCGCCGTCTTCCGGACGGGGCTTGGCTTTGAAGAAGATCTTGCCGTCGATTTCGGGGGAGTCGGCATAGCTGCGGCCAAAGCTGATTTCGGCGATACGGTCAAAGCCTTCACAAAGGACCTTGACGGTTTTGCCAACCAGCGACTCGTAATATTGGGTCATGATGCGGTCGGTCAAGTCATAGAGGAGCTCCTTGCGGTGTTCGGCGGTTTCTTCGTCCACCTGGTTGGGAAGGGAAGCGGCAACCGTGCCTTCCTGGGGAGAGAAGGAGAAGACGCCAACCCGTTCGAATTTGACCTCTTTGCAGAAATCGCAAAGCTCTTCAAAAATCTCTTCGGTTTCACCGGGAAGACCAACGATCAGGGAGGTACGCAGGATCACGCCTGGGATCTTTTCCCGGAGCTTTTTCACCAGAGCCAGAAGGTCGGCCTTGGTACCACGGCGGTTCATGGCCTTGAGAATCTGATCGTTGCAGTGCTGCATGGGGATATCCAGATAGTTGCAGATCTTATCCTCTTCGGCAATCAGGTCGATGAGTTCATCGGTGATGCCGGCAGGATAGAGATAATGGAGACGAATCCATTCGATGCCGTCAATGCGACAGAGACGGCGAAGCAGGGTTACAAGCGACTTACCCTCCAGGTCCTCCCCATAACGGGTGATATCCTGGGCAATGATGTTGAGCTCCTTCACTCCATCGGCGGCCAATTCTTCACATTCGGCCACGATGGCATCCTCTTCCCGGCTGCGGAAATTCCCCTTCAGGGAGGGAATGATGCAGTAAGAGCAACGATTGTTGCAACCTTCGGCAATGCGCACGTAGGCGGAGTACCAGGCGGTCAGGCGGGTGCGGCCACATTCGGTGACCGGGGCGTTGATATCCCCGAAGACGGCGGGATGCTCGTCCCGCAGGGCACTTTCCACCACCTCCACGATGTTGTCGTAGCTGCCGCAGCCGGCAAGTCCGTCCACGTCGGGAAATTCCTCAGTGATTTCTTCCCGCACCAGTTCGGCAAGGCAGCCCACCACAATGAGCTTTTTCAGGGTGCCGTCTTCCTTGAAACGCAGAAGCTCCAGAATATTTTCCACCGCTTCGGCTTTGGCACTGTCAATGAAGCCACAGGTGTTCAAAATGATGATCTCGGCGTCCATGTAACCCGGTACGGCGGTGTAGCCTGCCTGTTCCATGCGATAGATCATCTGCTCACTCATAACGGTGTTTTTGGGACACCCCATGGTGACCACGGTAAATGTATGGGACATAGTTATCATTCCTCGTTTTCTGTTTCTCTCTCCAGCGAAGAGAGGTATTGATTGATGATGTGTTGAACCTCGTCCCCGTCAAAACCACGGGCACGCAGGTAGGTACTTCCTTTTTGCAGGGTTTCCCGATCAGAAAGCCCCTTGCATTTTTTTTGAAGGAGCCGCAGGGGAACATCCCCGATTTCCAAATCGGCAAGGGCTTCTTCGCAAAGATCCCGGTCTACCCCTCGGCGAAGCAGGTCGTAGAGAATGGCCCGTTTCCCCTGACCCTTCCGAGTGGCTTCCCGAAGATGGATCCTGATAACCTCCCGGTCATTCAAAACCCCAATGCGGGTGAGCCAGTCCAGGGTATCCTGGGTGACTTCCGGGGAGAACCCCTTATCCAGAAGTTTTTTTTGCATTTCACCCACAAAAATGGGGCGCATAGCAACCTTTGCGGCGTAATCCCGGGCCCGTTCGGGAGTATGGTATAGGCTGAACTTGGGTAGCAAAAGAGGAGAAACCTCCGCACCCTTATCGAGTCCCAATTCCGAAACCTGTTCCCGGTTCAAAAACAGACTTTGCCCGTCGGAAAGAATCACGCAGATTCGTTTCCCTCCCCGGACGGGGAGCAACTTTTCCACGATGGGCATATCCGACTTCCTTTCCCGGTCCCCGGTGGAACCGCCTGGAATAAACCACACTACATTATACACTGAAATGACCCGAATGGCAATATTCTTTTTTGCAGGACACCGAAATTGTCGGTGATAACAAACAGAAAACGTTTGGTAAAAACAGAAAAAAACCATGGCTTTACCTATTGCAATGAAAGGGAGTTTTCTTTATAATAAGAGGGATAGTATAAAAAGCCAAAAGAGGATACGTAAGATGTTTGAAAAGTTCAAAGAATTGTTTAAGCCCCAGGATATGACCAAGGGCAGTCCCACCAAGGGTCTTCTGCTCTTCTCCATACCCCTTCTGATCGGTAACTTGGCCCAACAGCTTTACAGCACCGTGGACTCGGTGATCGTAGGGCAATACGTAGGTGATGCCGCTCTGTCGGCCATCGGAACCACCCTGCCCATCATCAACCTGCTTCTGGTGCTCTTCATGGCCATTGCCACCGGATCGGGAATCATGGTAGCACAATACTTTGGGGCCAAGGCCAAGGAAGACCTATCCAAAACCATTGGCAACTCCATTACCTTGATCGTGATTGCCACCCTTGGCATCATGGCGGTGGGGCTCAGCTTCTCCAAAACCTTCCTGGAAATGACCAATACCCCGGTGGAAACCTTTGATATGGCCCTGGATTACCTGAACATCAGCATGATTGGTGCTCTGGGTTCCGCCCTTTATAACATCGTGTCGGGTATTTTGCGTGGTCTTGGTATTTCGGTGTTCCCTCTTTTGATCCTGCTTCTGACCGCTGGCATGAATACCGTGCTGGACCTGTGGTTTGTGGCCGGTCTTGACATGGGTGTTGCAGGTGCCGCGTGGGCGACCATTATTTCCCAGGCGATTTCGGCGATAATTCTGATTTGGAAGCTTGTAAGGATGCGTCAAGAGCTGATGCTTTCTGCTTCCGCCTTCAAGCCCACCAAAAAGTATGCCTTGGGCGTTATGAAGCTGGGGCTTCCTGCCGGTATCAGCCAGGCTATCATGTCGCTGGCTATGGTATTTGTCCAGTCGCTGACCAACAGCATGGGCTACATCATTGTAACCACCACCACCGCGGTCATGCGTATCGACGGCTTTGCTATGCTCCCCAACTTCACGTTTGGTATGGCCATTTCCACTTACGTGGGGCAAAACGTGGGTGCCGGGGACTTTGACCGGGTGAAAAAGGGAAGCCGGGCTTGCATGAAGATCACCATGATTGCTTCGGTAACCCTGGTACTGATTCTCCTGTTCCTGAGCCCTTATATGCTCCAGCTTTTCACCACCAACCCCACCATCATTGACTTGGGCACCACCCAAATCCGCATCCTGGCGGCAGGCTACATTGCAATGGGCCTTTACCAGGTGTTCGTAGGTATCATGCGTGGTGCCGGCGACACCATGCCCGCCATGTGGATCTCCTTCCTGACCACCGTTGTCATCCGCACTCCGCTGGCATACCTGCTTGCGGAAATGACCAAGTCTGCCGAATATCCCAACGGTAACCCCATTTCCCTGTTCGTATCCCTGCTTTGCAGCTGGGTGATGGGCGCTGTGATCTCCGGTATCTGGTACAAGGCCGGTAAATGGAAGGAAAAGGCAATCATCAAGCGGGACGTGAAGCAACAGGAAGCCATGGCCGAATAAAATAAATCAAAAATCCGATGTGAGAACTTCACATCGGATTTTTTCATAGAGCGGCATTCACGTCCGAAAGGATGGCCTGGTAGAAGGCTTCCTCCCAATCATCCCGGCCAAGGGAGAACAGGGCCTGGCAGAAAAGAAAGCGGTATTCCCCTGCAAGGGTGGCTTTCGGCTTGGTTTTGAAAAGGGTTTGAAGAGCCAAAAGAAGTTCTGCTTTTTTTCCCAGAACCCCATCCGGGTTGGTAAGGAGATTTTGCACGTCGTAGGGGATGTTTTTTTCACAGGGGGCGGCACAACGGAAGCAGTCGGGCACGATCCGGGCCCGTTCGGCCTCCACCTGTTGAATAGTGAAAAGGGGGTCTCCTTCTGCCAGGGCAAGTACCCCTTCTGCTAAAGCCCGGTCGGTGGATTCGGTCAGGAGATGCTCGTTTCCCTCGGTGGCCCGGGAAAGAGCAATGAGGGCGGTAAGCAGTTTATTTTGTTCTTCAGAGGTAAAGGGAAGCAAAACCATAAAGAAATCTCCTATCGAAGAAGAATTAGAAACCGGTGCAGCAGATGGCTGCACCGGTTTTGGTATTTAGCCTTTCAATGCGTCGGCCAGCAGATCCATAATGGAATCCTTGGTGCAGTCCGAAACGGCGGGGTTGGAAAGCTGTTCCACCAGAGTAGCAAGAAGCTTTTCCCGTTCGGTGGCGGGGCGGGGATGCCGATCCCGCCAGAGAGATTCGTAAAAGTCCAGCAGGCGCCGATTGGTTTCCTGATGGGCCTTCACTACCCGGCTGATGCCTTCTGCCTTACCCGCGGCGCCTACATCTCCGGGGCCGCCGGTTTGAATGGCATTCAGGGAAACAAGAGCTTCCTCCAGGTAAGCCCGGTCGGCGGCGATCCGCTCGATCTGGGAAAGGATGTACTCGTCGGTGAGTTCGAGGGTTTCAGATTGCAGGGTGGGTTCAATAATATGTTCTGACATGGTGTGTTCCTCCGTTTTTGGCGGCGGCGGACACGTAAGACAAATGGTGGTTTCGTTGATGAAGCGTGCCCGACCGCATTTGACAAGACCTTTTGCCCGTTTTGGGTAGGTCGCTTCCAGTTGATTTCCATTTTCGTCTACAACAATGATGTTTTTTTCGATGGGTGTCATCCCCCTTGTCGTATATCATGCGTGAAGCCGTTTTTTGTTATGGGTGCCCTCCCCATTCACAGGTTCAGTATAGCACAGCGGAAGGAAAAAAGCAAGAATAAAAGCTCCCTTAGTGACAAGGGAGCTTTTATGGCTAAAGGGTTTCGGGCAGAGTTTCCTCAGTGTAGACCGGGATGCCGCTCTTGAGAAGCAATTCGGCGGTGACCCCATCCCCGGGGATGAGGGTATGGGAAAAGCTTCCGTCGTAGATCTCCCCGTGACCGCAGGAGGGGCTCCTGGCTTTCAAAATGGCAAGCGCCACCCCTTCCCGGCGGGCGGTTTCCAGAGCGTTCTTGGCTCCCAGGGTGTATTCCCGGGTAACGTCCACCCCATTTTGGTTTGTGACCCGCTCCCCGCACCGTTCGGCGGGAACACGAGGAGTAGGAAGTCCCCCATCGCATTCGGGGCAAACAGGGATCAGGGTGTGTTTTTCCGAAAGGGCCAGAATGGCGGGATTGGGTTTGGATGCTCCGTCATATCGGCATGGGTAACCAAGCAGACAGCGGCTGACCAGGATTTTCATGATGCCTTAGAGTTCGGTGTAGCCCTTGACGGGATCCAGCTCAAAGTTTTCGTTCCAGGTAATGTAGGGCATGCCCTTTTCGTCGAACTTGATAAGCAGGAAAATGTAGGAGGAGGAGAAGTATTCCCGTCCGCTCCAGCGGTCGCCCACGTAGATATACTGCTTGCCCTTCTCGGTATCCAGGGGCAGGATGAAGGCGGGCTGGGAGTGGAAGGTGGTATCGTCACCGAAGTCTTCCAGCATGGTGAAGCGGGAATTGATACCATTCGACCAGGCGTACTTGCCCTGGTTGGGAGCCCAACCGGTGCAGAAGGAGGAGTAAATGAAGTATTTACCATCTTCCCGGCGCATAACGGCGGGAGCTTCCCGGTATTCGCCCTGCCACAGCTTGGCAACCAGTTCTTCTACGTTGAGGTAATCCTCGGTGAGGCGGTAGACGTGCATATCGGCGTTGTCACGGGAGGCGGAGAGGAAGTAAGCGGTGCCATCATCATCCTGATAGAGGGTACAGTCTCTGGACATGTAGCCGAAGGGATTGAAGCTGCCGTGGTAGACGAAATCCCCATCGGGGGTGTCGCAGGTGGCGATGGCACAACCGGCGCAGAGGTAGTTGCGGCCGTTTTCGTAGTGGGCCCACATGACAAACTTGTTGAGCTTCTTGTTGTAGAGTACCTTAGGACGTTCCAGATTGATCTTGTAGCGTCTGCGTTTGGTGGAATCGGCATTGTCGGCACCGGCAGCCACCGGGGTTTCCTCGTCCTCGTTCTTGAGTTTCAGGTCGGTGCGGACCCGGATGGGTTCGGTTTTGGATTCTGTGGTGAGAACGTGGTTGCGGAATTCCCAGTTGGTCAGGTCCTTGGAGCGATAGACGCTGACGTAGATATTGTCCCGGCGATCCTCGCCGTACCAATACCAGTAGCCATCATACTGCAGCATGTGGCCGCCGTGGGCGTGGATGGGATTGCCATCGGTATCAAGCCATTTGGTTCCGTTTACTAACATATTTTGACTCCTTTCAAAAGGAAAAATTTACAGAGCGGCCAGAGCCATGTGATTTTCGCGGAAGGAGGCGTGGGTGAGGGTTTCGTCCTTGCCGCTGACTTCGTAGAGGAAGGGACCGCAATAGCCCACCTCTTCCAGGGCGGTGAGAATGTCCTTCCAGCGGTTTTCGCCCTTCAGGGGAAGAAGATGGCGTTCGTCCACGAAGTCGTAGTCCGAAACGTGCAGGGTAACGATGCGGTTGCCGATGGCCCGGACAAAGTCGGCATTGGCGGTGGGTTCTCCAAGAAGGTGGTTGGTATCAAAGCAAACCGAAAGCTTGGGATTCTTTTCCAAAAGCTCCAGCATATCATCACTGCTGCGGCCCAGACAGGTACGGGGCAGATTTTCCACAGCCAGGTGGGTTCCGTAGGATTCGGCATAGTCTGCCAGTTCCCGGAGAGCGCTGCGGGAATTTTTCATCCGTTCATGGCGGTAAGCGTCACCGATGGGCTCGGAGGAGGGATGAATGACGATGACCTTGATGCCCGCCCGGGCAGCAAGGAGAATGTATTTCTTCTGGAGTTCTACGGTTTCCTTGGCCTTATAGTCGGTGCGGGAAATGTCCAGCTCCTGGGAGAAGGGCAGATGGAAAGACCAGGGGGTTGCACCGGCACGAATACAATATTCCCCATAAAGCTCGGGATTTTTCATGAAGTATGTTTTGGCAATGGTTTCTTCGGTAAGGGAAACCTCCATGTAGGTGACACCGTTTTGAACGTAGTCCTTCAGAAGGGCTTCCGAAAGACGTTTTTCGTCGGGGATACGGCCTGCATCAAAACTGAGGGAGCAGCCGGTGGGCCAAAGGGATGCTTTCATAATCAAAATCAATTCCTTTCCGGATTCTGTATGCTCTTATGGTATCAAAAACCGAAGCAATTTGCAAGATGCAGGAGGAAAAAATGTGGAAGAATTGGGTGAAAGTGCAAAAAAGTGAAGGAATGAAAAGAAAAATAAGGAATACTGGTTGACAAATTTAAAATTTGGTGTATAATAGTAAATTGTTGGTTCGTAGCCACGGGCCAATCAATCAAAATCCTTGCCTTTGTAGCACTAAAACAGTGCAAAGGCTATTGACCAGAAGGAGGTGCAATACATGGCTAACAGCAAGTACGAATCCCTGTACATCATCAACGCTAACCTGGACGAAGAAGCGATCGCCGCTACCGTCGAAAAGTTCAAGGCTTTGGTGGAGGCTAATGGTGTTCTCACCGGTATTGACGAGTGGGGTAAGCGCCGTCTCGCCTACGAGATCAACCACATGAATGAAGGTTACTACGTACTCATGACCTTTGAAGCTCCGCATGATTTCCCCGCTGAGCTGGATCGTGTTTACAACATTACCGACAGCGTTGTGCGTGGCATCATCGTGAATCGCGACGAAAAGTAATTCGGAAAGAGAGAAAGTAGAATGCTCAACAAAGTTATTTTGATGGGTAGACTCACCAGAGACCCCGAGTTAAAGCACACGCAGACCAACATCTCCGTTACCTCTTTCTCCATTGCCGTAGATCGCGGCTATGCAAGAGCCGGAGAGGAAAAGCAGGCCGACTTCTTCGACATCGTTGCCTGGAGAAGCACTGCTGAGTTCGTCACCCGTTATTTCCGCAAGGGCCAGATGATTGCCGTCAGCGGTCGTCTGCAGTCCCGTAAATGGCAGGATAACCAGGGTAACAACCGCACCACCTACGAAGTGGTGGCGGACGAAGTCTTCTTTGCCGACAGCAAGAAGGACAATGCCGGATATGAATCGTCGTATCAGTCCCAGAGCTATACTCGCAGCGCGCCCGCTGCCAGTGAGCCGCCCCGTATGGAGCAGCCCAAGCCTGCGACCTCCGCTTACGACGCATACAGCGATGACGATGAGCTGCCGTTCTAAATCGGCCGGTTAATTTGACAGAAAGGAAGAACCATCATGGAGAAAGCTCCCAGAAATACAGCTCCCCGTAAGCGCAAGAAGGTTTGCCAGTTCTGCGCTGAAAAGGCTACCTACATTGATTTCAAGGATGCTGCCAAGCTTCGCAGATTCACTTCTGAAAGAGGCAAGATCCTGCCCCGTCGTATGACCGGCACCTGCGCCAAGCATCAGCGTCAGCTGACCGAGGCCATCAAGCGCGCCCGTCAGATCGCCCTCCTCCAGTACGTACCGGAATAAAAAAGGGTTCAACGCCATGCACGACTGTGCATGGCGTTTTTTTGTCCCAATCAAGAGCAATGGCGAAAAACGATAAAACGGACATTCACCAAAATTGGAAATGTCCGTTTTATTGATATATTTGATATTATTCTTCCGTAGGAGCTTCGGGGTCGGCGGGGGATTCTACGGGAGAGGCTTCTTCCCCATTCATAACCCGCAGGAATTCGTCGGCTTCCATCTTCTCGTGTTCCAGAAGGAAGAGGGAAACGGCCTCCAATTTGTCGCTGTGTTCCTTCAGGATGGCTTCGCAGTGGGCGTAGGCTTCGTCGATGACGGCACGAATTTCCTGGTCGATTTCGGCGGCAACGGCATCCGAGTAGTTGGGGGTGCTAGTGAAGTCACGGCCCAGGAAGACCGAGTCATGCTCCGAACCGTACACAATGGGTCCCAGCTTTTCGCTCATACCGTACTTGGTGATCATCTTGCGGGCAATATCGGTGGCCCGGGAAATGTCATTGGAGGCACCGGTGGAAATGTCCCCCAGAACCAGGGCTTCGGCCACACGGCCGCCCAGGAGGGATACGATTTCGTCCAGCATTTCCTTTTTGGTGGAATAATGCTTATCCTCGGTGGGAAGGGACAGGGTGTAACCACCCGCCCGACCGCGCTGGATGATGGAGATCTGGTGAACCGGGTCGTGGGTTTCTAAAAAGTGGGAAGCCACGGCGTGACCCGCCTCGTGGTAGGCGGTGATCTTCTTTTCCCGGTCGGAGATCACGCGGCTCTTCTTTTCGGGGCCGGCAATGACCTTGATCATAGCTTCTGACAGGTCTTCCATGGTGATGACCTTGCTTTGACGGCGGGCCGCCAGCAGGGCACCCTCGTTCAGGAGGTTTTCCAGGTCCGCCGGGGAGAAACCGCCGGTAGATTTGGCAAGCACTTCCAGCTGGACCTCAGGAGCCAGGGGCTTTTTGACCGAATGGACCTTCAGAATTTCTTCGCGGGCCTTGATATCCGGCAGGCCGATGTAAATCTGGCGGTCGAAACGGCCCGGACGCAGAAGCGCCGAGTCGAGAATGTCGGGACGGTTGGTGGCGGCAATGATGATGACGCCCTCGTTCTGGGCAAAGCCATCCATTTCCACCAGGAGCTGGTTCAGGGTTTGTTCACGTTCGTCGTGACCGCCGCCCAGGCCGGCACCTCTCTGGCGGCCCACGGCGTCGATTTCGTCGATGAAGATGATGGCGGGGGCGTTGCGTTTGGCCTGGTCAAACAGGTCACGTACACGGCTGGCACCCACACCAACGAACATTTCCACAAAGTCGGAACCCGAAATGCTCAGGAAGGGAACGCCGGCTTCACCGGCAACCGCCTTTGCCATGTAGGTCTTACCGGTACCCGGAGGACCCACCAGCAACACACCCTTGGGAACACGGGCACCGATGTCAGCGTACTTTTTGGGGGAGCGGAGAAAGTCGACGATTTCGGAAAGTTCTTCCTTCTCCTCGTCCGCACCGGCCACGTCCTTGAAGGTGATCTTACTCTTCATGTCAACGCCAACCTTGGCTTTGGCTTTACCAAAGTTCATGGTCTTGGAACCGCCGCCCGATTGATTCATCAGGAAGAAGAACATGACCACAAACAGGATGATCATAATGGCGTAGGGAATCAGGGAGAGCCACCAGTTGTCGGCGGCGGGACGATAGTCGTAATCGACAATGGCCGATTCTATACCGTCTTCCTCGAAACCCTTCTGGATTTCCATGAATTCGGTATAGAACATGGAGGGATAGGCGACTTCATAGTTTCGGATCTTTTCTTCGCCTACCACGGTATATTTCAGAGTGGTATCATCCAAAAGGAAGGAATCCACCCGATTTTCCCGGAAGTCTTCCATGACCTTCTTATAGGTCAGGGCATCGGCGGTGGGAATTTGCGAATCGTAGAGCATGGTGAGCACTACGACCAGGGCAACAAAGATAACGATGTAGAAGAGTAACCCTTTATGGTTGTTTTTCAAAGTATCACACCTTTCATAGTTGGGACATTATGCGTATGCTTCGGGTTTGAGCACCGCTATGTAGGGCAGGTTGCGGTATTTTTGGGCATAGTCCAAGCCGTAACCGATGATGAATCGGTCATCCACAGGGAAGCCAACGTAGTCGGCCTGAATATCTACCTTGCGGGCAACGACCTTGTCTTTGTCCAGAAGGGTACAGATCTTGACCGATTCGGGCTGGCGCAGACGGATCAGATCCCGGATGAAGCTGAGGGTTGTGCCGGTATCCAAAATGTCTTCCACCAGGAGAACGTGCTTGCCCTTCAGGTCACGCTTGATATCCAGGTTGATTTTGATATTGCCGGAGCTGGTGGTGGAATCGCCGTAGGAAGAAACCACCATGAAGTCGATGGCCATATCCACGTCCATGGCGCGGATCAGGTCGCTCATGAAGATGAGGGAGCCCTTGAGAAGGCCAATGACGAGCAGATCCTTGCCGCGGTAGTCGGCGGTGAGCTGTTTGCCCAATTCGGCAACGCGTTCGGCAAGTTGTTCCTGGGTGTAGACCATTTCCAGGCAATCGGGATGCATCTTATGTTCCATTCAGATATCCTCCATTGTTTTTACAAAATCAAGACAGATGGCCGGCTGGCCAATGTTATCCACCCGTTCAGGGAAGGATGGACCGAGAAGATAGACGCATATGACCCTCCCTCCGGTTTCCAAAACCGGAATGCGCTCTCTTTCGGCTTTTGGGATTTTGCGATCTATAAAAAGTCGTTTTAACGACTTTTTACCATTGGGACCCATCCATTCGTCACCGCTTTGCCGGGGACGAACCAAGACCGTGCCGGTTTGGGGACGGATGTAGATGGTGCTTGGGGAACAGAATGCGGGCCCCGGGAAGGGGCGATGGGTGACAACGAGAGAAAGATCAGGGGTTAGGTGATGGGTGCCATCCTTTTCCAGGGAGATCTCCAACGGGGAAAGGGGGGGAAGTGCCTCCTGTCCGGGGAACAGATGATCATACCGACGGGTGAGGATACGACCACCGGGAAGGGTGACAGTACCGGAAGGGCTGTGTCCCGGATCGAATAGGGTTTTGACAGAGACATAGATAGCCCGGTTGAAGGGAAGCCCCATATCGGTAAGATAGAGTTTCAAAATCCGGGAAGAAATAGGGGGCGGAAGCGAAAAAAGATCGGCCGCCAGAAGAGTGTCCCCCTCCAGACGGGAAGAATACTCCCTTTTGGCAAGGCTTGTGAGGTAACGGTCATCCTCCGAAAGAGAATCAGCGGCTTCCCGGAGTTTTTTTGAGAAGGCGGGGCTGATCTCATGCATGACAGGCAACACATGGTGCCGAAGCTTGTTCCGGGCATAATCATCCGACAGGTTGGTGCTGTCGGTGACATATTCCAGATGATGACAGGTGCAGTATTCCTCAATTTCCTTCCGGCTGACCCCAAGAAAGGGGCGAATGACGGTCACATTCCCCAGGGGACGAATGGCGGGAATGGAGGAAAGTCCACGGGAGCCACTGCCACGGGCCAAATTGAGAAAGAAGGTCTCGACAAAATCATCCCCGTGGTGGGCCAGGGCTACATGGGTACAGTTATGAGCTGTGGCAACCTCTTCAAGAGCCCTGTAACGAACCTTTCTTGCGGCATCCTCCGGAGAGTCACCGGTGGCGTTTACAAGAGAAGGAACGTCTGACCGATGACAAAAAAAGGAAACGTTCAGCGATTCGGCAAAGCTCTTTGCAAAGACCTCATCCCGTAGGGCTTCCTCTCCACGGATGCCGTGGTTTACGTGGAGGGCGACCAGGCGGTCTGGACCGAAAAAAACGGATAAAAAGTGAAGCAAGGCGCAGGAGTCGGCACCACCGGATAATCCCACCAAAATACGGGCATTGGCGGGAAGCGGCAGCGCTTCCAAAAACTGGGCGGCAGGAGCAAGCATAGCTTATTCCCCGGCGCCCGGAGGAAGGGCACTGTCAAAGCGGGATTCCTCGCTCATGAAGCGATAGTATTTACCGATCCAGTGGAAGGATACCTTTTGGGTTTCGCCGTGACGGTTTTTGGCAATGTGGCAATCCACGGTGTTTTCGTAGTTGGGTTCCTTTTCGTCCGGGTGGGAAAGGAACATGATGATGTCGGCGTCCTGCTCAATGGAGCCGGAGTCACGCAGGTCGGAAAGACGGGGACGCTTGTCGTCGCGGCTTTCCACCGAACGGGAAAGCTGAGCGCAGCAAAGCACCGGTACGTTGAGCTCCTTGGCCATGATCTTAAGGGCACGGGAGATTTCAGCAACCTCCTGCACCCGGTTATCCAAACCCTTGCCGGATTTGAGAAGCTGCAGGTAGTCAATGATGATCATACCCAATCCGTCACCCAGGCGGCGGCATTTGGCCTTGATCTCACCGGGGGTGGTATCGGGGGTGTCGTCAATATAGATCTGAGTGCCCGAAATCAATTGGGTGGATTGGGCAACCCGCTCCCATTCTTCCGGTTCCAGGGAACAGGTGCGGAGTTTCTTGAATTCTACCAAAGCCTGGCTGGAAAGCAGACGCATAGCCAGCTGTTCCCGGCCCATTTCCAGACTGAAGATGGCAACCTTTTTATTGGGAGCATTGCGGGAGGCATTGAGGGCCAGGTTGAGAACGAAGGAGGTTTTACCGACACCCGGTCGGGCGGCGACGATAAGCATATCGGAGTTGTTGAGACCGGTGAGAACCCGGTCCAGCGATTCGAAGCCGCTGGAAAGACCGGGGAGCTTACCCCCGTTCTTTTCCACCAGTTCAAAGTGGGCATAGGTGCTCTGAATAACCGAGCGGATGTGCACCAGCCCATCCCCGGCAGAATTGTAGCGCAGGGAGTAGATTCCCTGCTCTGCCGATTCAATCAGAGATTCCACATCGCTTTCACCGGCCATGACCTTGTTATAAATATCCCCGGTGACCTCCGCCAGACGGCGCAGGATCGACTTTTCCTTGACGATCTTGGCGTATTCCCGAAAGTTTGCCGAGGTGGGTGTTGTGGAAAGAATCTGGGCCAGATAGGATTGCCCTCCCATTTCATCAAAGGAACCGTTGCGTTGCAGTTCATTGGTCAGGGTGACCGAGTCGATGGGAAGATTGAAATTGAACATGCCAAAGAGAGTCTCGAAAATCGTGCGATTTTCCGGGACATAGAAATCCTCTGCCTTCAGGAGACTGACAATCTCCGGTACGCATTTTATGGGGTCGATGAGCATGGCACCCAGCACCGACTGTTCGGCGACAACACTGTAGGGTACCTTTCGACCAATCAGTTCACTTTCCATCCCTGGTTTCCTTCCGGTTTATTTTATGCCTGGATCAGTTCCACCTTCATGGTAGCGCTGACGTCTTCAAACAGCTTGACCTTGACTTCGTAGGTGCCAAACTGTTTCAGAGGTTCTTCCAGTACGATCATACGGCGATCCACGTCCACCTTGAACTGGGCTTTCAAAGCCTCAGCAATTTCCTTGGTGGTAACCGAACCGAAGAGCTTGCCGTTGCTGCCGCCCTTGGCGACAACCTTGACGGTGGCTTCCTTCAGCTGTTCCTTTACTTCCCGGGCGCGTTCCCGGTTCTGCTGAAGCTTGTGGGCATCCGAAGAAGCCTTCTGCTTAATTTCATTCAGGTTGGCGGCATTGGCTTCCACCGCAAGACCCTTGGGGAAGAGGAAGTTACGGGCGAACCCGTCGGAAACGTTGACCAGTTGGCCTTTTTTGCCCTGGCCGCGAACGTCAGCTTTCAAAATAACCTGCATATTCAAATACCATCCTTTTCGTTACATTTGTGAAGTATAGTTGTCAATGGCTTCGGTCAGCATGGCATAGGCTTTATCCAATGTGACCCCATTGATTTGGCAACCGGCTGCGGTCAGGTGACCACCGCCGCCAAGTCGTTCGAGAATGAGTTGTACGTTGATTTCCCCAAGGCTCCGGGCAGAAATTCTGATCTGATTGCCGGCGGGGAAGAGTACGAAGGAAGCGCGGACTCCCACCACCGAAAGAAGCTCGTCGGCGGCCTGGGCCGCAATCACGCTGTCCACCGATTCGGGGCTTTTGACGATGGCGTGCATTTGCTCGTAGAAAATGGTGTGTCGAATCAGTTCGCTTCGCTTAAGGTAGTTATCGAAGTCGTTTTGGAACAGGTGCTTGACTTCCAGCATATCGGCACCGATGCGCCGCAGGAAGGAGGCGGCATCGAAGGTGCGGACACCGGTTTTCAGGGTGAAGGTTTTGGTGTCCAGCGAAATGCCCGCCAGGAGACACACCGCCTCGCACTTGAGGATTTCGTTGGGATTGACCAGATATTGGAGCAGTTCCACCACGATTTCGCAGGTGGAGGAAGCAGAGGGTTCATGGATATTGACTGCCGCATCCTCGATATAATCGGCGGCACGGCGATGATGGTCGATAACCGCAACCCGGTTGAAGGATTCCAAAACCGTGGGGGATTCCACGTACTGGGGCCGGTTGGTATCCACCACAATCAAAAGGGAATCGGCGGTGGCGTCCACCATGGCTTCCTCCGGGGAGATGAAGACCGACTTATATTCCTCCTGCTTAGCAAGCATGGCAAGCATAGGACCGGTGTTATTTTTTTCGGTATCAATGATAATAGAGGTCTTTTTGCCGAATTTACGGCCGGCGCAAACCAGACCCACTGCAGCACCCAGACTGTCGTTATCGGCAAAGCCGTGGCCCATAATGTAAAGACTACCTGCGTCCCGGATGAGACCGCCCAGAACGTTGGCCATAATGCGGGATTTGACCTTGGTTCGCTTTTCGTATTCGCTGCCCCGGCCGCCATAGAAATCGAAGCTCAGTCGGGAACGAACCACCACCTGGTCACCGCCCCGGGAAAGAGCCATATCCAGCGCCAGGCGGGCGTTGTGCATGGAATCCCGCAGGGTGTCACCATCCCGACCGATACCAATGCTGAGGGTGGTGGCGGAATCGGCCAAAACCGGATTCTGAGCCAACTGCTTCCGAATAGAAAATTTTTCTTCCAGAAAATGGCGGAAATGCTTCTCTTCGAAAATAAAGATGAACCGATCCCGGTCTACCTTCCGGAGAACGCCCCCAGCCGGATGGGCCCAGGTATAGAGTTCTTTTTCCACCGCCGCCTGGATTTCACTGCGGCGGGAGTCAGAGAGGTTATTCATAACCTCGTCGTAGTTGTCAAATACGATTTCGGCACAAATGACGTTTTTGTCCTCGATACTGCGCTGAAGGGTAAGAAGGTCGGTTTTGTCCTGCCAATAGAGAATGACCATGTCATCCTCGTCGGAGGAGGCATCACCGGCATCAAAAATCGAGCCGTAAATGGTGTATACTTTGCCGGCGTAGTCGATGTCGTAGGGGCAGATGGTAGCTCCGGCGGTGAGCCAGCGAAGCTCAAACCCGGGAATGATGTCGGTTAATTTAACGTCAAAAAGTTCCTGCAGGTCGGGATTGAGTTCCTTGAAGCTGTCGTTGCACCAAATGATTTCCCCGGATTGGGAACGAACCACCGTCATGGGAAGGGGGAAGGAGAACATGCTCTTGCTGGAAAGGGTATCGGCACTGAGGAGGGAGGATTCCAGAAGTTTCATCAGGCGTTTTTTTCGCCGGGAGATTACCACAGGATAGAGGCCGGCGGATAGCAACGTAAAAGCAACTTCGGCAATACCCAGCCAGAAATTAACCGAAAAGGTGATGAAGGCAAAGATTGCCATCACCACGAAATATAAAAGAATGACAGGTTCAAAGGTGCGAAGGAGCTTTTTATCCATAATCGTTCCCCCAGAATGAATGGCGCCGGAATGCCCGGAAAAGACCCGGATACAAAACGGGTACAATACACCACTTTGAGCCTATTATACCACAAAAATGCTTCGCCATCAACAACAAAACAAGAAGGCGGAGAATTTTTCTCCGCCTTTTGTACCTTTTTATTTACCTATTCTCAGATCAGGGAGATCACCAGGGTAAGAACCATGTAAACGGCGGTACCAATGGCGGTAGCCTTGGAAAGTTTGCCGTCCAGAGTGGTGGCCTTGCTGCGGGAAAGGAAGCTGTCGGCGACGCCGGCAATGCTGCCCAGGGAGTTGGATCTGCCGCTCTGGAAGAGGACGACCGCGACCAAAGCAAGGGACATGATAAACTGGATGATAACCAGGATGAGTTTTAAAGTTTCCATAATAAGCCTCCAAGCCAATCTTCTCTAAAAACTGTACTACTTATGATAGCATAAAAAAACCGAATTTGCAAGTGCTATTTCGGGAATATTTCAAAAGAAATGGACAACTTTTCAGGAAAATGCAGATTTGCCCTTGCATTACGATGGAATCCGGGTTACAATAGAAGCACAACCAAGGAATGGAGAAGGATCAATGGAATTTCGAGAAATAAAAATCAGCACCACCACCGAAGGCATCGATATTGTCACCGGGGCTCTGGCCATTGCAGGGCTTTCCAATTTTGTCATTGAGGATGCTTCGGATTTTGAAGATTTTCTGGCCAGCAATACCCCCCGCTGGGACTATGTGGACGAGGACCTGATGGAGGCCATGGCCACCATGGAATGTGCCGTGAAGCTCTACCTGGCCAATAACGCCCAGGGAGCCGAACAGCTGGAGGAAGTCAAGCGGGTACTTGCCGAGATCAAGGAACGGGATGAAGAGGGCCTGTTTGGAAGCCTGGAGCTGGAAGTTGGCACTGTGCGGGAAGAGGATTGGGAAAACAACTGGAAACAGTATTTCAAACCCTTCACCGTGGGGGACAAATTCATCATCAAACCCAGCTGGGAAGAGCTGGAGGACACCCAGGGAAGAACCGTGCTGGAAATCGACCCTGCCTCCTCTTTTGGCACCGGCGGACACGCCACCACCCAGCTTTGCATCGAAGCCCTGGAAGAACTCGTCACCGGAGACTGCCGATTCCTGGATCTTGGATGCGGAAGCGGCATCCTGACCATGGCGGCGGGCCTTTTGGGTGCCCGGGACCTGACGGCGGTGGACATTGACGAAAATGCCGTGCGGATTGCAAACGAAAATATCAGCCGGGTGAACCTTTCCGCCAAAACCTACGTGGGCGACGTAACGAGCGATACCGAATTGATCGAAACCATTGGGGAAGGCTATGACGTGGTGGCCGCCAACATCGTGGCCGACGTGCTCTTAGCCATTATGCTCTTTATGCACAAGGTTTTGAAACCGGGCTGCAGAGCGGTGCTTTCGGGCATTATCCTGGAACGGCTGGATGAAATCACCACCGGTGCCGAAGCCCAGGGCTTCAAGGTTGTCAAAGTCCGGGACAAGGACGATTGGGCCAGCGTGGTCGTGGAAAAGTAAAGAGTGAAACCTCCTCACGAATCTTCGTGAGGAGGTTTTTTCGGGAATAAAACAAATTCAGAAAAAGGTATTTACAATATAATTACGATGTGCTATCATGACATTGAGAAAAAATACAAAAAATGAAAGGAAAAGTTGCCATGAAAAAGCTACGAAAGCCTATTGCCGCAGCATGTATGGTCTTGCTTTTGGCTGGATCTATCCTTGCTTCCTGCTCCGACGGGGAGACGGCTGAATCCTCACCGGCAATTCTGAATTTCAAGGCGGAACGGGTCGGCCTGGATCTGACCGATGACCAATACGTTATGGACGCCGACGAGGACGGCAACGGTGGCTTCAAGGTGCTGGTTGGTACGCCGGAGATCGTGGACATGAAAACCATGCAAATGGAGGATGGGCGCGAGCTGGATGTGGTAGATCACGCCTGCTACCGGGAGCCCTACACCTCTATCATTCATAGCGCATATTACCATTATAACGCCGACTTTTCGGCCGAAACCGGGGAACGGGAGGCCACCGGAGTGGAATATGCCAGACTGTTCGACTCCTTCGGGGATGCCAATTACAACTTTCGGGCATCGGTGGTGCAATGGGAAAACCCCTATGCCGAGTGGTTGGAACTACAAGGAAGCACCTACGAAATGTGGAAGGACGAAAATAGATTGTTTGCTTATTTTGAACACGATTATGAGCAAACTTTTGTCAAATTGAAGGAAATCGACGGCATACAACAGACCGATATCGTGGAAGAAGAGACCACCATTACCACCAAAATAGGGGATGCCGCAACCAGTCCCGGTAAAAACAACCCGGTAGGCCTGCGGGACCTGCAGTATTGGGTGAAGGATGGCGTGGTATATTCGGTGACCAAGGTGACGGGGTATGCGGATAATTATCTCTTTATTAACGACCGGAAAATCGACCCGCCCCAGCCAAAAAGGGATGTGCCGGTGAGTGAAATCCATGGGGTTTGCGAAATCGACGGGCAGATGTATGTTATCATGCATTATAACAAGAAGGGAAATGCTATTGGGGAGAGACCCACACCGGTGGGGATACTGGTGCCCATTGACCAAACCACCACCGAAATCACCCTGGAAAATGCCATTGAGCTGGAGGTTGCCCCCACCGGTATGTGTGCTACCGATGGGAAAGCGGCTTTCTTTATGGCAGGAACCGAGCTTTATCGCACCGATGGAAAGAGCTGTGACCGTTTGACCAATATTGAAATGTGCGGCTATAACGAATCCAGTACCGTTCGCCGCATTCGTCCCCTTTCGGACGGAAGCTTTCTGATGGTGGTGGATTACCGGCTGGTGCGTCTGACTCCGTCGGAGGAGGAATTTGTTTCCACCATCCAAAAGCTTGTGATCGGCACCGTCGAAAGCTGGCTGGAGCCCAGCTTTGGGCAACGCGTGGAAGCCTTTAACCGGGCAGGGAAAAACGCCGTGGTGGAACTGAAAACCTACAATGACATTACCAATCTGAATCTGGCGATGCTTTCAGGAGAGGTGGACTTTGTGGTATCCACCGACAAAATGTTGCTACGCAATTACGCAAACCGGGGATATTTGACCCCTATGGAGGAGATTTGCCCTGGTCTTTTCGAGGGGGACAAGCTGCTTTCCGGAGTGGTGGAGGCATCCCGCTACGAGGGACATATTTATGACCTGCCCCGGGTCTTCTTCCTTTACGGCTGGATGATCCCGGCGGATTCGGGGATTCCCTTGGATTCCCTGGAAGGGTTCGCCAAGGCCGCGGTGGCACACCCCCAGGTGAATATGAAATACAGTACCCGAGGGGAACATGGGGAGCTTTTGCTGACTCGCTATCTGGATGAATGGGTGGATTTTGAAAAGAAAACCTGCCATTTTGATGACGGCAGTTTTGCAGCCATCCTGGAACTTTGCGCTCTGGGGGCCAAGGATCAGGCCGAGCTGGATACCGGGGATGCTTCGCCCTACCTGAATTATACGCAAATCACGGCCTATAAGGATGTTTGGGGGCTGATCGACGAGGAAAACCCCAAGGTCTATTGCTCGGTTCCTTCCGCCGCCGACAAGGGAACCATGGTGTGGGGAAGCGAATACCTGGCAGTGGTGGACAAGAAGGACGTGAAGGAAGCCCAGGCAGAGTTTTTGATGCACTATTTTTATGAGGAAAACCGGATCTATCTCCGGGACGAGAGCGGCTTGTTTTCCATCAAGACCGAGGAAACTGCCAACCGGCTGAAACCCTACGAACCCGAAGAGGGAGAGCAGGTATGGGTGGATCCCAATGAACCCGCCCTGGAAAAGGCAACCTGGGACCTTCTGGAGAATGCAGGGTGTTTTGCCTACGTAAAAAATGATGTAACCAGAGTTCTGCTGGAAGAAGCGGGCCGCTATTTTGCCGGAGAGATTACAGCCGCACAAGCCGCAGATTACGTACAAAACCGTATTTCCATTTATTTGGCAGAACAGAGCTAATCAAAAAAGCGCACAACCGGTCGGTTGTGCGCTTTGTAATTGCGTTGCTTATTCGGCAAGAGCCTTGACGGCGGAGGAAAGGGAGGCTTTGATTTCCTCGGCCTTTTCCATGGAATCCACCTTGACCATGATATAAACCTTGATCTTGGGTTCGGTGCCGGAGGGACGGATGATGAGCTCAGCCCCGTTATCCAGGGTGAAAGCGATAACGTTAGAGCCAATCAAATGCTCAGGCAGGTCTTCCACCAGGTCGCCGGTCTTCTTTTTGCCGGTAAGGTGGTTGGCAACCGAAACCACGCCAAAGCCCGCAAAGGACTTGGGAGGATCCTCGTGAAGCATTTTCATGAGCTTCTGCATCTTTTCCAGACCATCCAGACCGGGCATGACCAGGTTCATGGTGAGTTCGGAATAGTAGCCGTATTTTTCGTAGCATTCCATCATCACGTCGTAGAGGGTTTTGCCCTGGAGGTGATAATAGGCGGCCATTTCGGCAATCATAGCGGCGGCGCCCACGGCATCCTTGTCACGGGCATAGTCTCCCATGAGGTAACCGTAGGATTCCTCAAAGCCCAGAAGGAACTGGTAACCGTCGGCAATGTAACGGTTCATGCGATCGGCAATGAACCGGAAGCCGGTGAAGCAATAGTCCATAACCACGCCGTTTTCCTTAGCAACCGCTTCGGTCATGCGAGTGGAAACGTTGGAGGTGATGGCCAGAGCCTTGGGGGCCAGGGTGCCAAGCTCCTTGCGGCAATGGATGATGTATTCCAGAAGAAGAACACCCATCTGGTTGCCGGTGAGGGTGACGTACTCCCCTTCCCGGTTGCGCACGGCGGTGCCTGCCCGGTCGGCATCCGGGTCAGTGCCGATGATCAGGTCCACGTCATTCTGCTTGGCCATTTCGATGGCGATGGTGAAGCCTTCCCGGTTTTCGGGATTGGGGCTGGCCACGGTGGGGAAATTGCCATCGATGACCATCTGCTCTTCCACGCAGAGGATATGCTTGAGGCCCATCCGGCGGAGCACTTCGGGAACCAGCCGGTAGCCCGAACCGTGGAGCGGAGTGTAGATGACCTTGAAATCGTCGGCGGCTTTTTTCACCGCGTCGGGATTGATGGCACAGGAAAGAATCTGGTTGAGGAAGTATTCGTCCTCTCCCTTGTCCAGAATGGTGATCATGCCAGAAGCAATTGCTTCGTCATAATTTGCCCGCTTGACATCATTGAAGATATCCAGGGAGTCGATATAAGCCGAAACCTTGCTGGCAGCGGCGGGAGACAACTGAGCACCATCGGCACCATAGACCTTGTAGCCGTTGTATTCCTTGGGATTGTGGCTGGCGGTGATGTTGATGCCGGCGAAGTAGCCGTTGCGGCGGATGGCGAAGGAAAGCTCCGGAGTGGGACGCAGTTCATCGAAAAGATAGACCTTGATGCCCTCGGCGGCCAGCACTTCGGCAGAAATGCGGGCAAACAGGGGGGAATTGTTGCGGCTGTCGTAGGCGATGGCACAGCCCTTTTCGCAGGCTTCCTTGCCGTTTTCGGCAATGTAGAGGGCCAAACCCTTGGTGGCCCATGCCACGGTGTAGATATTCATGCGGTTGAGACCGGCACCCATGATACCCCGCAGACCGGCGGTGCCAAAGGAAAGGGGGGCGTAAAAGGCATCCTTGATGGCCTTTTCGTCACCTTCCATGGCCAAAAGCTCGGCACGGGAGGCTTCATCCAGACCGGCATAATTCAACCACTGCTGATATTTTTCAAATACTGTCATAGATAACTGCCTTTACTTCTGATATCCATTGGGGTTCTGGGCCTGCCAGTTCCAAAGGTCCTTGCACATGTCATATACGTCGCGCTTGGTTTTGAAGCCAAGTTCCTTTTCTGCCAGGGAGGCATCGGCATACACTTCGGCGATGTCACCGGGGCGGCGGGGAGAGATGACGTAGGGGATTTCACGGCCGGAAGCTTCTTCGAATGCCTTCACCATTTCCAGAACCGAGGTACCCTGGCCACTGCCAAGGTTGTAGGTATAAACGCCGTTGCCATCGGTGATCTTGCCAAGGGCAAGAACATGACCGTCAGCCAGGTCGCAGACGTGGATGTAATCCCGGACACCGGTGCCATCCCGGGTGGGATAGTCATTGCCAAAGACCGACAGGCGTTCCCGCTTGCCGCTGGCGACCTGAGCCACGAAGGGCATGAGGTTGTTGGGAATACCGGCGGGATCTTCACCGATGCGGCCGGAGGGGTGAGCACCCACCGGGTTGAAGTAGCGAAGCAGAGCCACAGCCAGTTCGGGATCGGCGTGGCAGGTGTCGCGGATGATCTGTTCGCACATGATCTTGGTCCAGCCGTAGGGGTTGGTGGTGACGTAGGCAAAGGACTGCTCATTGACGGGCATTTCCTTGACCGAGCTATAAACTGTGGCGGAGGAGGAGTAAACCAGCTTCTTCACGCCGAACTTCTTCATGGTTTCCAGAAGGGCGATGGTGCCGAAGACGTTGCAGTGATAGTATTCCAGGGGCTTTGCCACCGATTCGCCAACCGCTTTGAGAGCGGCGAAGTGAATGACGGCATCGGGCTTTTCCGCCGCAAAGATTTCTTCCATGGCGGGTTTGTCAAGAATATCCTTTTCGTAGAAGGCGATCTTTTTGCCGGTGAGTTCTTCCACGCGCTTGACCGCTTCGTAGGAGCTGTTGTCAAGATTGTCGATGACGCAGACCTCGTAGCCTGCTTCCAGAAGAGCAACACAGGTGTGGCTGCCGATATACCCGGCGCCGCCGGTAACCAAAACTTTCATAATGACCTCCAAAAAAATATTATGGTTGCAATCATAGAAAGGAAATGCTAAAATGAACCTATCTAAGTATAGCATAAATCAAAGCCGTGTTCAAGCCCGAAGAGGGGAACAAATCAAGAACATTTTTTGACCGTTGCCCCTAAAATGGATGGAATACGGCAGAGAAAGAAAGGATGGACCCTATGAACGAAAGCATCAAACTGATCCTGAACCGCCAGAGCGTGCGAAGCTACGAAGCCAAGCCGGTGGCACCCGAAGACGTGGAGATCATTCTGGAATGCGGCAAGTATGCGGCTACCGCCATGGGCCTGCAGCCCTGGCACTTTACTGTGGTGAGAAGCCGGGAGAAGCTGGACAAGATCACCGCCGAAAACAAGCGTATTATTCTGAAAGACGGCGGCCAAGTGGATGAAAGATACGACAACTTCCGGGGTGCTCCCATGGCGATCCTGATTTCCGGTGAAACTGATACCCCCTCTGCTCAGGCCGACTGTGCCATTGCCACCGAAAACATGGCTCTGGCAGCCAATGCCCTGGGAATTGCGAGCCTGTTTATCGGTTCCTTTGCCCCCGCCTTCTCTGGGGAGAATAAGGACGAATTCCTGAAGGAATTCGGCATTCCCCAGGGATTCCAGCCCTACTACGCCCTGTCCCTGGGCTATCGCAAGGGTGAACTGGAAGAACGCAAGCCCCGCCGGGAAAACCTGGTCAACTACGTGGACTAATCTGCAACGACAAAAGCCGCATTCATTAGGGGTTGCTCCCCAATGGACGGCTTTACAAAAATACGGTATATTTCGCAAGAAATATACCGTATTTTTCTTTTTGCCTTTTGCGGACTTTTGGATTTCGCCGATCATTTCACGAATTTCATTCTCATTTGAAAGGCCTATCAAACCGACAGCAGTAAAGTAAATATCAAGCTTTACTCACTTTCTTCCGTTATCTTTTCGCTGTGTGCACGTCGCCGTAAAACTGATTGTATGCAACGTCAGACTGTATGCAACGTCAGATTTGCCCTTTCACCGTTTTGTACGGAAAAGCACCATGTCACTATATTTGCCTTTTACGAGCATGAAAAAGTGCTCGAGGATTTCTTAGGGGGAAATGGTGTAGCGGGAAAAAGGCTTGTTATTTATAACGATATACTTTTTGAAATATTTAAGTGAGAGTTTATTTTTTTAAATATTTACTCAAATCAACAAGTGAATTAACGTCGATTGTGCCAGAGTTATTAGTTTTCATAGGAATTACATCAAAGCAAAACATGAAGTTTTCATTTTCATGCCCCTTTTGTTTAACCAACGTATTAAGTTTGTCGTAGTGATTTATAAAAAAATCAACGGCTGTTTGTGTTCCACACGATGACTGGCCAAACATTATTATGTTGCTTTGCTTTTTGTTGATATTCGATTCCTCTATACGGATAAAAAGTGCATAGTCAGAAAAATAATCTTTCCTTTTTCCATCTACAAGCTTGGCTGATAACTGTTTTTTAAATGCAGATTCTTCGTTATAAAAATAAAAGCCTTCTTGTATATCGTTGTTGTCTGATACACTATCTCTACACTCGAAGAAATAATGATCATTTTGTGAAGATTTATATTGATTTTCCTTGCCATAAAAGAAACAACGAAAATTCGGAATATATTTGTGAAAGCATCTTGAAGCTTCTGGACTAACAGCAGGGCCTCCGATAAAAATATTTAATTCGGACTCTTCTTGCATTGGTGGTAGCATGACTTTTTGAAACCCATATGTTTCCCAAAAAAGTTGATATAATCTCTGTATTTCATCCATTTCAACTGCGAGAACGTATTTGCGTGTACCGTATAAAGATGAGGATAATTCATGATATGGAATAATAATTTTTATCTTATCTTTCTTTTTGCACTTGCACAAACAATTGAGTAATTTCTGAGATTTATTTCTTTTTCTATCTCTTTTTATCCAAGCTAGTAAAAAGGCAACGATAGTAATTGTTAGAGATACTACTCCAATATACTCTGCGGTGGAAGTATAAATATCAATAAGTTTATTCCAAAAATTCATAATATTAAACCTCTTTTGGTATTTGAGAGAACTTCTCCAAAAATTCGAATTCTTTCTATTCTCAAACAATTAAAATGTTCTCTCATCTTTCTTCGCCTTCGCAATGCTCGCGGTTTTTAATTCCTAAGACTACTCCTAGCGGTACGAAGTATCCGAATGCGGCTTTTGTACTGAATCGAATTATACGGATTGTAATATAGAGGACATATCGTACGGAAGAGGCGCCTCAATCGTAATACGAATAGTAGAATACGGGAGGGTGAGGGTAACACGCTTGGCATGGAGAGCCTGACGGGCAAGTCCCAAAGTCATACCACCGGGGTTATAGAGAGGGTCTCCCAGGAGGGGATGCCCCAGGTGGGATGCATGGACCCGGATCTGATGGGTCCGACCGGTGAAAAGCCGAAAGGACACCACCGAAAAGCCTTTCCGCACCTCCTCCCGGTGAGCCAGGGTCAGGGCTTGTTCCCCAGTGAGAGAAACGATGCGGCGCATTTCCTCCGGTGCTTCCCGGGTGATGGGGAGATCAATGGCAATATCCCGTGGAAAGACGCCCTCCGCAAATGCGGTATATTCCTTTACAATATTGCCCCGTTCGTGGAACCAATTGGCCGAAAGAGGATTTTTGGCAATGAGAACAATACCCGACGTGCCCAGATCCAGCCGATTCACCGCCCGAAAGGTGAAGTCACGATCCTTGTAATAAGCCATGACTTTCCCGGCAAGAGTACCGTACACGTGAGCCCGGGAGGGGTGTACCGGAATCATGGCTTCTTTATTGATAGCAAGAAGATCCTCGTCCTCATAAAGGATGGAGAGGGGCCCCTCCTCCGGGGCGATGGTGGTGCTGGTGGATTCCTCCGCCACCTCCACCGAAACGAGGTCCCCGGCATGGATGGGGACGTTGGAGAAAATCGGCCGATCGTTGCATAAAAGCATACCCTGCCGTTTGATCATAACCAGCAGGGTATGGGAGATTCCTTTGTGACGCAGGAAATTTCCGGCTTTCATGCCATCTTCCGAAGGGCCGACCGGAAAGGTCAGGCGTCGTGTCATTCGATGACGTACTTGTTGTAAGCCGAGGTGGAAACAACGCTCATGCGTTCCTGGGCATCTTTGATGACTTTCTCAAACTTTTCCTGTTTGGCGTCGTTGGTGGCTACCGTGCTGAAGTAATCATCAAAGGGGAGACGCTTGATGACGTAGAAACCATAGTCGGTGACCACGACAGAGCTGATTTCGCCTTCCTCCAGGGCAAAGGCGGCGTCGATGAATTCCTCAGGAATCTCGGCATCGTCTTTGCTGATGTAAGCGCTGTAACCATCAACCGGGGTCGCCGTGTATTTGTCGGCAAGATTGTGGAAGTCGCTGCCGGTAACAGCCAGGGCGCGAACCTTTTTGGCGAGCTCCTTCTGCTGGGCGATGGAGGTGGAGTCGAGCGTTTCGCCGGATTCCAGATCAAAACTGGAGAGGAGGATGTATTCCACGTTGACGTATTCATCCTTGAAGGTTTCGGTGGCGGCAGCCAGCTCGTCGGCAGTCAGCGCCATGGGGCCCCCCTCTTCCACCAGGAATCCTTCAACCTTTTTGGCAAGGAGCTGATTCTGAAGCATCTGACGGTAGGTCTTGTCGGAAACATTCAGGGTATTGAGGAATTTAATGTATGCGGCGTTGTCACCGATATTGGCAATAACGGCATCCACCTGAGTTTCTACCAGCTCCATCTCTTTTTCGCTGAATTCCAGGTCATATTCCCGGGCCAGCATCAAAGTGGCGTAGTCGATAAGAATTTGTTCATAAGCAAGCTTCTTTACCACTTCGCCCAAGGTCTGTCCGTCAAATTCCTCTACCTCGGCGGAATAATCCAGAGCACCTTCATAATAGAGCTCCAGCATGGAGGTGGAAACATAGGCGTAGTAGTTCATAATTTCTTCGGTGATGATATTGCCATCCACCGTCAGAAGGGTGGAGGAGGAACCACAGGAACAACAGGAAACTGCCAGAACCAGGGCGAGGAGCAGGGAAAGAATGGGTTTGATATACTTTTTCATGAATGCCTCCGAGCGTTTATTTCTTCATGCAAAATTCGCGGTAAAGGGGAAGATAGGTTTCGCTGTCCCGGATGACACAGCCGGTAACCGAGCCGGCACGCATCAGTTCGGTACATTTACTGCAGGCAATGCAGACCTTCTTTTCGTCAAAGGTGCCTTCCTTCAAGTCCCTGGGGAAGTCGGGATAGGCAAAGCTGCCGCGGCCGAAGCCAACGAAGGCGGCATCGCCGTTTTCCACCAGGGCGGCAGCTGCCGGAATGGCATATTGGCGCAGGTAGGAAAGACCGGAGGCCACGAAATCCATATCGGGGAACCGATGGGACAATTCCGAAACACCCTGGATCATGCGGGCAACCCCTTCCAGAGGATGCTCGGCGGGGGTATAGCCGCCCAGGTTGTAGGGACGGTTGACGTGGGGGTTGAAATAGGGGTTA
>SVKS01000070.1 GCA_015068345.1 Oscillospiraceae bacterium | reverse complement strand
ATCGTAATATCGATATTCGGTTTTGTAAGGGACTCCCCGGCTGGTTCCGTAGGTATCTTCCGCTTCATCGCTGGTGACCCCAATGGTGAGCCGAATTCCATCCTCTGCCTGGGTAACGTCCATGACGGTTTCCTTTTCGGAGAGGCCAAGGTCTACGACCTTGGGAAGGTAGCTGTCGTGAACGATTTCCGAAACGTTTTCTCCGGCGGATTCCTCCTTGGGTTTCTCCGCCTGTTCCCTGCAGGATGCAAGGAGAGATGCGGTCATAAGTAAGACGAGAGCCAGAGCAGTGTTGCGTTTGGCAAAGTGTTTCATGTCGGATTCCTCCTTGTTTATTTTATGCCGTCCCGCCCATGGAGGGTATGGTCACAGACGGGACGGATTCTATCACTCCGCTTTCGCAGGAGAATATACGAATTTTGCTGGCGCAGGGGGACGATCGAAACAGGGCATTGGATATGAAAATATTTTGAAGAAGTGTTTCTTTGTATCTTTTGTTGTTTCTTCACTGTCTTTATTGTATACCAATAAATTTCGAAAATCAACCGCTCAATTATTAAGAATTTATTAAGATTGCAAGAAAGTAGCGTTGCGATATAACAATTGGCAATATCGCATGTAAAAAGAAAAGCACCTCAAGGTGCCGGAGTGCAGATCGGGTGGGTTCGGACACCCGGGGTCTGTTTTTTTGTTGTTCTTTTGACAAAAAACCTGCCATCGGAGATATCTCCGATGGCAGGTTAAAAGGTGGTTACTCTTTGGGTTCTTCGGGCTTTGCTTCCCCGGCAAGCTCGGCGAAGGAGCGGGAGAGGTTTTCAAAAATCTCGTCTACACGCTCCTTGGGTGCAGGACCATCCAGATTGACCGGATTGGCTTCGGGTGCCTTGGCCGGTTCAGCGGCAGGGAGAGCGGGTTCCGCAGGAGCTTCTACTTTTGGCTCAGCAGGAACCGGAGCCGGTTCGGGTTTGGGTTCCACAGGCTTGGGGGCGGGCTTGACTTCCACCGGGGCAGGAGCGGGCTCTGCCTTGGGTTTCGGGGGAATCACCGGAGCAACCCGGCTGTCCTCCGCAGGTTCGGCATGTTCCACCGCCTTGGGGGCGGGAACTACAGGGGGAGCGGGACGGGCGTCCTCGGGATAATCCCGGAAGAAGGGGGAGCCGTGGATGTTGACGATCAGGTTCCGGGGGCAGGTGTTAAAGCAGTCGCCGCAGGATACGCACTTAGCCGGATCGATGGAGGCCAGGGAATCCTTCACGGTGATGGCACCGTGGGTACAAGCCTTTTCGCACTTTTTGCAGCCGATACAGCCCATGGTGCAGGCCTTCATGGTGTCGGCCCCCTTCATGTGACTGCGGCAGGGAACGTTGATGTTCTGGCTTGCCGGTACCAGACCGATGATGCCCTTGGGGCATTCGGCAACACAGGCACCGCAACCGGTACATTTGGACTGGTCTACCTTGGCAACCCCATTCACCACCGAAATGGCGTTGAAGTTACAGACCTTGACACAACTGCCAAATCCCAGGCAGGCGAAGGTGCAAAGATGAGGGCCGCCGTCGATGCGGCTGGCGGGAATGCAGGAGTGCATACCGAAGAATTCGTAGCGGTTCTTGTCATGACCGCCGCCGGAGCAGTAAACGAAGGCTTTCCTTTCCTCCACCGTGCCGCTTTCTCGACCGGTGATGGCGGCGATCTTGTTGGCAACCGCCTGGCCACCTGCGTTGCATAGGTTACAGGGGGCACCCTTGACGCAGGCTTCGGCGTAGGCGGCGCATCCGCTGTAGCCGCAACCGCCGCAGTTGGCCCCGGGAAGGACCTCCTGCACCTTTTCAATGCGCTCATCGATCTTCACGTAGAAGAATTTGGCCGCCACCGAAAGGAGGTAACCGAAAAGAATACTGCTGCCGCCCACGACAGCCAGGGCTTTCAGGGTATTGAATAAAGTTTCCGTCATAGTCACACCCTCCTTAACCGATTTTCAGGCCGGAGAAACCCATGAAGGCCATGGCAAGCAGGCTTGCGGCAATCAGGGCAATGGGAAGACCCCGGAAGGGCTTGGGACAGTCGGCAAAGGCCATCCGTTCCCGTACCCCGGAGAAGAGCACCAGAGCCAGAAGGAAACCGACACCCGACATGAAGCCATTCAGGGTGGATTCCAGGAAGTTGTAACCCTCCTGAATGTTCAGAAGAGCCACACCCAGTACGGCACAGTTGGTGGTGATCAAGGGAAGGTAAATACCAAGAGCGCTGTAAAGGGGAGGGGAGAGCTTGCGAAGGACCATTTCCACAAGTTGAACCAGACTTGCGATGACCAGGATGAATACGATGGTCTGCAGGTACTCCAATTCAAAGGGGATCAGGAACAGGTCGTTGAAAAACCAGGTAAGCATGCTGGCGGCAGTCATGACGAAGGTGACCGCAACCCCCATGCTGACGGCGGTGTCGGTGCGCTTGGAGGTGCCCATGAAGGGGCAGATGCCAAGGAACTTCACCAAAACAAAGTTATTTACCAGAACAGCACCCACCGAAAGGGCGAAAATGGATGTCAGGGTCATTTTTTACCCTCCTTTCCCGCTTCCATGCGAAGGTGAATGGCTTGGTAGAGGGCGATGGTGCAACCCAACACGATGAAGGCACCGGCAGGCATGATGAACATGGTACAGGGCTGGTAGAAGCCGCCAAAGATCTCGAAGCCCAGAATGGTACCATTGCCGAGAATCTCTCGCACCAGACCAACAAAGGCGATGACAAAGGAGTAGCCAAGGCCCATGCCAAGACCATCCACCGCCGAAGCCAGAATGCCGTTTTTGGAGGCAAAGGCTTCCGCACGGGCCAGAATGATGCAGTTGACCACGATCAGGGGGATGAAGATGCCAAGGGAGTTTGCCAGAGCCGGCAGGAAGGCCTGCATGAGAAGGTCCACCACCGTAACGAAACCGGCAATCACAACGATGTAACTGACGATGCGGACTTCGTTGGGTATGATTTTGCGTAAAAGAGAAATTACCATATTGGAAAGGGTCAAAACGATGGTTACCGCCAGGGACATACCCAGGGCATTTTCCAGGGAGGTAGTGACCGCCAAAATGGAACAGACGCCTAAAAGCTGGACCAAAACTGGGTTCTGGTGAAGGAGGCCGTCCATGAAAATCTTTTTGTAGGATTGTTTCATTCTACTGTACCTCCGCTTTCTTCGATAATCTGGGTGGCAATGGTCAATGCCGCTTCCACACCGGCCCGTACCCCTTCGGAGGAGTAGGTGGCGCCGCTGACCGCATCATAAGACAGGTCAGAGGTGGCGGAGCTGACCGCATCGGTATCCCCGGTCAAAATGCCCAGGGTCATACCAACGAATTGGCCAAGGAAGCTTGAGGTGTTGGCTTTGGAACCAACGCCGGGGGTTTCGTCCGACATATCCAGGATGGAAACACCGCTGACCCGCAGTTGGTAGGAGCCGTTTTCGGATCCGACCTCAATCCCTACGATCTCCTGGATGGGACCGCCGAAGCCGTTGGCACCGGTTTCAATGGCAAAGCCCAGAAGCGCACCATTGGTGTCACGGGCTTCGTAGACCGAATAGACCACGTCATCGGAATAGGAAAGATCGTTGAAGCTTGCGGCTTCCGGCATCACTTCGGTGCGGGCTGCAATGGCCTTTTCCTCCGCAATGGCGGCAATCTTGTCCTTGGTCAAACCATTGACTACACCAAGCAGCAGGGCAACCGCCCCGGTGATGGCAAACAGGGTCAAAGCAATGCGGAAATGGATACTCTCCAGGAAAAGATTGGGCTTTTTGGCGGAATGCCGGGATTCGGGAATGGGAGAATGTTCACTCATTTTGCGTCCCCTCCTGCATTCTTGCGGCGAATGTTCGCCATGATGGCCTCGGCTTCGGCCTTGACCTTTTTGCTGCTGCCGAAGCGGTGGGGCCGGATGTACTTATCGAGCAGCCACACGGTGGAGTTCATAATCAGAATGGAGTAGCAGACCCCTTCGTTGTAGGCGCCAAAATAGCGGATGACGAAGGTCAAAAGACCGCAGCCGATGGCGTAGACCCATTGGGCACCCGGGGTGACGGGGCTGGTGGAGTAGTCGGTGGCCATGAAGAAGGCACCCAGCATCAAACCGCCCGAAAGCAGACTTGCAAGCATCCAGGTGAAGCCGTTGATGCCTGCCGGGGGGAAGAGGAGGGTCAGGATGGCAACCGTACCAAGATAACCCAGGGGGATACGGATGGTAATGACCTTGCGAAGGAGGAGGTAGAGGCCACCAAGGATCAGGAGGAAGGCCGAAACCTCACCAACACAACCGCTTTCCAGGCCAAGACCCATGTCCAGCAGACTTTCTTCCGGCAGATTGCCGGCCTTCATGCTGGCAAGGGGGGTGGCGCTGGTGACAATATCCGGCTGACCGTTGACCAGGGGAATGTTTTTGATCAGGGGGAGCGGCACGTAATCAGGGTTGGTGGCATCGGCGGGATATGTATTCAGGAGGGTGGCCCAGCCTGCCAGGAAGGCACGGCCAGCCAGGGCCGGATTCATAAAGTTGCGGCCCAATCCGCCAAAGAGCTGTTTTACCACCACGATGGCGAAGAAGTCGCCCACCAGCACCATCCAGAAGGGAACCGATGCGGGCAGAACAAAGACCATCAAAACACCGGTTACCGCCGAGGACAGATCACCTGCGGTGATGTCCTTTTTCATCAGGTACTGATAGAGGTATTCGAATGCCATGCAGGAGGCCACCGAGAAGGCGGTCATGAATAGCACCCGGAATCCAAAGAAGTAGATGCCTGCCACAAAGGCGGGAGCCATGGCGATCAGAACGTCAAGCATCAAAGACCGGGTGTTGTCCGGGGAGATGACGTGGGGGGACTGACCCACCAGAAGCAGGGGCTTTTTGTTATTTCCTTCCAAAGAGAGAGCCTCCCTTCTTTTCTTTCTTTTCTTTTGCGGGGGGAGGGGGAGGAGCCTTGGGCAGATGAGCCTTGGCAATGCGGAAGTTTTCCACCAGGGGGATGCGGGCGGGACAGATGTAGGCGCAGGAACCGCATTCCATGCAGTCACGGATGTGGTAACGCTCCAGCCCTTCGTAGTCCCGGGCGTTTGCGTACATATTCATGTAAATGGGTTCCAGCCGCATGGGACATGCCGCCACGCATCGTCCGCAGCGAATACAAACCGGGGCGTGCTTGGGGCGGGGTTCCACCTCGTGCATGGCGATGACCCCGTTGGTGGCCTTCACAATGACCGCATCCAGGGAATACTGCAGGGAACCCATCATGGGGCCGCCGCAGATGATGATGCGGGGATCCTTGGAAAAGCCGCCGGCGGCTTCGATGACTGCGGCAAGGGGGGTGCCCAGCCGGACTTCCAGGTTGGTGGGCTTGGCAATGGCATCGCCGGTAACGGTGACAATGCGCTGCACCAGGGGGAGACCGGTATTGATGGCTTCCCCGATGGCCGACATGGTCTGGGTGTTGAAAATGGCACAGCCCACGTCGCCAGGGAGTCCCCGGGAGGGGATTTCCCGGCCGGTGACAACCTTCACCAGCTGCTTTTCGTACCCCTGGGGATATTTGTTGTGAAGGATCACCGTTTCGATGCCGCGGATGTTGTTATCCCGCATGTACTTGTGGAGACCGGCTTCACAGTCTTTTTTGTTTTCTTCAAATGCCAGATAAGCCCGTTTCTGGCCAAGAATGTGCATGATGACCTGAATGCCAAGAAGCAGGGTATCATAATGCTCCAGGAGTACCCGATGGTCACAGGTCAGGTAGGGTTCGCATTCGGCGGCGTTGACGATGAGGGTATCGATCTTGCCCAGAACGCTTTTCAGTTTGAAATGGGTGGGGAAGGCGGCACCGCCCATACCCACCATACCCTTGGCCCGGACGAAATCAATCAACTCTTCCGGGGTCTTTTCCCGCCAATTGGGCAAGGGCTGAACCGAAGGGTGGAATTCATCCAGATGATCGTTTTCAATGACGATCATGGGCTTTTTGCCGCTGGATACCGATTCGTGCTGTTCAATTTTTTTGACCGTGCCCGAAACCGGAGAGTGGATGGGCACCGGAATGGGATCTGCCGAGTCGGCAATGACCTGGCCGATCAGTACCCGGTCACCGGGTTTTACCACCGGATCGCAGGGTCTGTTCCAGTGCATGGACAGGGGCAGGTAAAGAACATCCGGCACCGGCATGACCTGTATGGGCTTATGACAGGTCAGTTCCTTGTGTGCATCGGGATGGATTCCGCCCTTGAAAGTGGGAGCATTCACTGTGGGAATCACCTCTTTAATATATTGCAGTTCTTAAAAAATGTCTGATTCAACGCTGTTCGGGGGGAACCTTTTCCCATTCCCGATTGTAAGCGCGCTTCCGGGCCTTGGGGCTTGCCTCAAAGAAATCACGGACCGAAGGGAGAAAATAGAGAAGAGCAGTGCTGACCACCTGGAAGGCGATCTGATAGGAGGTTTTGATGAAGACCGGGAAGCTGGAGGGGCTTACCATCAGGGAAAATACCAGAGGGATTCCCAAAATGACCCCGGGCAGGGCAAAGAGCTTGCGCCCGAATTCCCGGCCGAAGAACATAAATACACAACATACGATCATCAAAAGACCATATCCAAGAAGCCACCAGATCTCGTTCTCACCCCGAAGGTAGGAACGGAGCATCCAGAAAACCAAAAGAGCAATGTTCAAAATGGAAAGGATCCAGGTGATAGCCCGGCCCCGGAGGATGCGAAGGGAATAGCTTTTAAGGGGATCGGGATCCTTTTGAGAGGGGGAAAGATAGTCGCTGTCGCTTTCCATGGGGATGGAGTAGTCGATACGGGGGGAATTGTTGACCGAGGGCTTTTGCTTTTTGTCGCTGCCGCTGCCGAAGAAGAGTTTGTTTGCCATGAATATGTCCTTTCCAATTTACGGGTACTATATATAATAAGGAAGATATGTCAGGGGATAAGATTTGCGATGGCGGCGAATTCCGGTATGGACAGAGTGTCGCCGCGCCGCCGGGGATCCACGCCGGATGCCGCCAGGGCTTCTTTGCCGCCGGGAAGGGAGGAGAGGGCGTTGGACATGGTTTTGCGCCGGTTGTCGAAGGCAAGACGGACCACCTTGAAGAATGTCTTTTTATCCTTCACGGGAACCGGAGGTTCTTTTCGCATGGTGAAGGATACCACAGCCGAATCCACCTTGGGCGGGGGCAGGAAGCTGCCGGGAGATACGTTGAAGAGAATCTTCGGCTCTGCCATGTATTGCCAATACACCGTGTGGTAGGAATAGTCGGTGCTCCCCGGGGTGGTGGTGATACGCTTTGCCACTTCCTTTTGTACCATCAGGGTGATCGATTCGAATAACCCCGATTCCATTAGAACCTCAATGGCGGGGGTGGTGATGTAGTAGGGGAGATTGGCGTAGGCAACCAATGGAAGTCCCGGAAGATGCTCCGATACCAGAGCGGGGAGATCCACCTTCAAAACGTCGCCTTTGACAATGGTCACCGGACGGTCTCTAAAATAGCTTTCCAGATGGGGAAGGAGCCGGTCATCCAGCTCTACTGCCATCAGCTTTTCCGCCCTTTGGGAAAGCCGATCGGTCAGGGCACCCAGTCCCGGACCAACCTCTACGACGCCGTAACCGGCAGGCAGGGTGGCGGCGATCCTTTCGGGCACCGAAGGGTTGATCAGGAAGTTCTGACCCATGGATTTTGAAAAATGAAAACCATCGGGGTAAAGTATTTCTTTGATGGCCTGTGCGCTGGCAAGCTCCAAGGGGGACACCTCCACAATGTGATAAAGATAGTGTAACACATTTCGAAAAAATTTACAACAACTTTGTGTCAAAATGCCGATTCTTTGTTCAAAAAGTAATGGGGTCCAAGGAGAAGCCTGTTTTGTGGCGCAAAGTTAGGTGAAAATTTCAAAAAAAGAGTTGACAACGACACTTCAATGCGATATAATATATCGAGTAGTGTGAAGAAGACGAATCGAAAGGAAAGCCTCATATGTTGATAGATACAGTCGATCTCTTCAAGAACGAAGGGTATCAGATCAATATTGAAGGCGAACTGGATTTTTCCGAAGTGGACTACTACGGTGACCATCCCTTCCGTAAGGCAGTGGTGGTTGGCAAAGCCCAAAATAAGGGCGGCATCGTTTCCATGAAGGTGGAGGTCGATCTTGCCATTGAAACCGAATGTGCCCGGTGTCTTGCACCCCTGAGCCGTCACAAGAAGTTCAAGGTGCGGGAAACCCTGGTTCGGCAGAGCGAGGAGACCGATTCCGACAGTGAAACCTATACCGTGGTATCCGGACGGAACCTGGACCTGGGAGAGGTTGTTCTTCGTGCTATTTTGCTCGACATCGACATGGTTTTTCTCTGTCGCGAGGACTGCAAAGGACTTTGTCCCGTTTGCGGCGCCGATCTGAACGAAGGAATGTGCGATTGCGGCAAGGAAAGCTGAGATTACCATATAAATTAACGGGAGGTGTGAACGCATGGCAGTACCCAAGGGTAAGGTATCCAAGGCTCGCAGAGATAAAAGAAAGGCTAACTGGAAGCTGGAAGTTCCCGGTTTGGTCAAGTGCCCGGCTTGTGGAGAGCTGAAGCTCCCCCATCGCGCTTGCGCGAAGTGCGGCGATTACAAAGGAAAGAAAGTCGTAGCTGTTTCCGAAGAAGAGTAATCGAATATCTGTGAATCAATTGGACGGGCAAATTGTATTTGTCCGTCCTAACTCGTTATAATACCATGGGAAAGGAGAGAGACTGTGTCGGTAACCATCAAATCGGTGGAACCCCGTTCCCCGGCGGCTAAAGCCGGGATCATGCCGGGGGATTCCCTGAAAACCATCAATAACCACGAAATCCGGGACGTGCTGGATTTTGATTTCTATTCCGCTGAAAAGAGACTGACTCTGCTTCTTTCCCGGAATGGTGAACGATATACGGTGGACATCACAAAGGGGGAATATACCCCTCTCGGTTTGGAATTCGAGACCTTTTTGATGGACCGCCAGCGGCATTGTGCCAACCAATGCATCTTCTGCTTCATTGACCAACTTCCCAAGGGGATGCGGGAGAGCTTATACTTCAAGGATGATGACGTGCGCCTTTCCTTCCTGATGGGAAACTACGTCACCATGACCAACTTCTCCCGCCGGGACGTGGACCGCATCATGGAGATGCACATCAGCCCCATCAACATTTCGGTGCATACCACCGACCCGGAGCTGCGGGTCAAAATGCTGGGCAACAAAAATGCGGGCAAGGTCCTTTCCTACATGGATGAATTCAAGGCGGCGGGCATCAAAATGAATGCTCAGGTGGTCATTTGCCCCGGCTGGAACGATGGGGAAGCCCTGGAACGTACCCTCCATGACCTGATTGCCCTGGCACCGGAGGTGGAAAGCATTGCCCTGGTGCCGGTTGGTCTGACCGGCCATCGGGAAGGCCTTTGCGAAATCCCTGAAATCACCCCGGAAAACGCCCGACATATTATCGATGCGGCGGCCCGATGGAATGCCATCAGCAAGGAATACACCGGTGCAGCCCGGGTTTACCCCGCCGACGAGCTTTTCCTGAAAGCCGGATGGGGAATCCCCGGGGAAGAGTTTTACGGGGAGTATCCCCAACTGGAAAACGGAGTGGGCATGCTGGCCCTTTTGCGGGAAACCTTCCGAAAAGCCCTTTCGGAGCTTTATCCCGAGGATAAGCCCACTCATAAACACCTGACCATTGCCACCGGCGAGGCGGCAGGGCCGCTGCTTTCCGAGCTGGCCGCCGATTTTATGGGGGTTTTCCCCCACGTGCAGGTGGACGTGGTGATCGTAAAAAACGATTTTTTCGGGGGCGGCGTTACGGTGGCAGGCCTTTTGACCGGCCGGGACCTCCAAAAGAATCTTATGGGACGGGATAACGGTGACTTTATCCTGATCTCCTGTGACACGCAAAAAAGCGGAGAAGCAATTTTCCTGGATGATATGACCCTTTCGGAGCTTTCCGAAAGCCTGGGGACCCCGGTTTTGCCGGTGGATAACGACGGTGCGGCCCTCTTGTGGGCGCTCCTGGACCCTGAAAATAACTGAGAAAGGTGGAGCGAGTGATGAAACCTGTCATTGCGATTGTGGGACGGCCCAACGTGGGCAAGTCCATGCTCTTTAATAAATTGACCGGCAACCGGACCGCCATTGTGGAGGACACCCCGGGTGTCACCCGTGACCGGATTTATGGGGAATGCGAATGGCGCAACCGTGTGGCTACCGTCATCGATACCGGCGGTATCGAGCCCCAAGCCAATACCGAAATCCTGAAATTTATGCGGGAGCAGGCGGAAATTGCCGTGCGTCACGCCGACGTGATCATTCTGGTCACCGACGTTACCGTTGGGGTCACCTCGGCGGACATGGACGTGGCCAATATGCTTCTGCGGTTCCGTAAACCGGTATTTGTTGCGGTGAACAAGGTGGATGGCATCGGTGCCATGCCCCCTGAAATTTACGAGTTCTACAACCTGGGCGCCGGAGATCCCTATCCCATCTCTGCCCTCCACGGCCATGGTACCGGCGACCTTCTGGATGCGGTGTACGACGCCATCGAAGGGGAAGAGGAGGAAGAGGAAGAAGATCACGGAATCTCGGTAGCCATCATTGGCAAGCCTAACGCCGGTAAATCCTCCCTTCTGAACTGCATTCTGGGGGAAAAACGGGTCATCGTCAGCGATATTCCCGGTACCACCCGGGACTCCATCGACGCTGTGGTGGAAAATCAGTACGGCAAATTCACCTGGATCGATACCGCCGGTATCCGCAGAAAGTCCAAGGTGGATGAAACCGTGGAAAAATATTCGGTCCTTCGGGCCCTCATGGCCATGGATCGTGCCGACGTTTGCGTCCTGATGATCGATGCCACCGAGGGTGTCACCGAACAGGATACCAAGGTGGCGGGCTACGCCCACGAAAAGGGCAAGGCCATCATCATTGCCATCAACAAGTGGGACCTGGTGGAAAAGGAAACCAAGACCATGGACAAGATGCGGGAAAAGGTCTATACCGACCTGGCCTACCTGACCTATGCTCCCATCATCTTTATTTCAGCCAAGACCGGTCAACGGGTGCCCAATCTCTACCCCATGATCTGCGAGGTCTACGCCTGCGCCACCCGCCGCATCACCACCGGTATGCTCAACGAGGTGCTTGGGGAAGCCACCGCCAAGGTCCAGCCCCCCACCGACAAGGGCAAACGCCTGAAGATTTACTACATGACCCAGACCGGCATTTCGCCCCCCACCTTTGTGGTCTTCTGCAACAGCGTGGAGCTTTTCCACTTCTCCTACCGTCGTTACCTGGAAAATACCCTGCGGGAAGTCTTTGGTATTCAGGGTACCCCCATCCGTATGCTGATCCGGGAAAAGAACGACAAAACCGACGTGCGGGATATGTAATTCCCCATAAGGAGAACCAATATGATTGCTCGTTACATTTTCTGTGTGCTTTTCGCCTATCTGGCGGGCAGCTGGAACCCGGCCATTACCCTGTCTAAGCGGGTCCTGGGAAAGGATATCCGCACCTTCGGTAGTGGCAACCCCGGTACTACCAACGTCCAGCGGGTCATGGGCAATAAATATGCCGCCATCAACGCTGTTCTGGACTTGGGAAAAACCATGGTAGCCATCCTTTTGGCCCAGCTTCTTTGTGAAGGGTTTGATTTCAAGGCCGGCCTGGTGATTCGCCTGGTGGCGGGGACCGCCGCTGTGATTGGTCACATTTGGCCCGTTTGGTATGGTTTCCGGGGAGGCAAGGGGGTTATGACCGCCGCCACCACCGCCCTGTTTTTCCATCCTCTGATGTTTTTGGCCTGCATCACGGTATTTGTTGTAACGGTAGCCCTGACCCGGTACATTTCGCTGGGCTCTATTCTGGGCAACCTGATCTTTCCTGTGTTGCTTCTGATCTTCTACCCCGGGGCCACTGTGCTGAATATCATGGGGGTTTTGATCCCCTTGATCGTGGTGATCAAGCACCGGGCTAACATCATCCGATTGTTCAACGGCACTGAAAATAAAATTTCTTTCAAGAAGAAAGCTACATGAAGGGAGCATGAGAGATGAAAGAACTTACCACCCGTGAACGCATGTCGCTGATTTTCAATCACCAGGAACCCGACCGCATTCCCATGATGGACTCCCCCTGGCAGGGAACCCTGTCCCGTTGGAAGAGGGAGGGTATGCCGGAGGGTGTGGATTACACCGATTATTTTGGCCTGGACAAGATTGCCCGCTTCCAGCCGGATAACTCTCCCCGCTACGAAGCCAGGGAAATTTCCAACGACGGCATTGCCCGGGTCTACACCACCAAATGGGGCACCACCCAGCGGGAACTGATTGGGGAGGATACCACCCCGGAATTCCTGGACTACAAGGTCAACACCCCCGAAGCCTGGGAGGAAGCTAAGGCCCGCATGCTCCCCACTCCCGACCGTATCGATTGGAATTATCTCAAAAAGAATTATCCCATCTGGGAGGAACAGGGCTATTGGAAGTACGCCGACTTCTGGTTTGGCTTTGACGTGACCCATTCCTGGATGGCGGGCACCGAAACCATCCTCATGGCCATGGTCGAAGAACCCGAATGGTGCGTGGATATGTTCAACACCTATCTGGATGTGTGCATCGCCCTGTACGAACAGGTTTTGGACCAGGGTTACAAGTTCGACGCCATCTGGTGGTGGGACGATATGGGCTACAAGCACAACCAGTTCTTCTCCCGCAGTATGTACCGGGAGCTTCTTAAGCCGGTGCATCAGCGTGCCATCGACTGGGCCCACAGCAAGGGCATGAAAGCCCAGCTCCATTCCTGCGGCGACGTGAATCCCTTCATTCCCGATCTGGTGGATATGGGCCTGGACGCCCTGAATCCCCTGGAAGTGAAGGCCGGCATGGAACCTCTGAATCTGAAAAAGACCTACGGTGACAAGCTGGTACTCCACGGGGGTATCGATGCCCTGCTTTGGAACGAACCGGAGCGCATGGAAGCCGAAATGCGCCGCCTGATCCCCGAACTGAAGAAAAACGGCGGTTATATTTTCGCCACCGACCACTCCATTCCCAACGTGGTCTCCCTGGAGCAGTTCCGGGAGGTCGTGGCCCTTTACAAGGAATTGGGAAGCTATTAAATCACAATATAAGGCGGTCTTCCTGCAGGAAGACCGCTTTTTTTATTGACAAATGGACCGCTCTCGGGTATCATAATAGAAAACGCCGAAAGGAGGAACAGGATGGAACGAAAACCCAAGCAACCGACAAAGAAGCCCTCGCCGGGCCGCAGAACCCGGGATATGGAAATCAAAAACCCCAGAACGCCGGAAGAAAAGCGTCGGGCAGCCGCCATTGCCAAAAAGAGGCGGGAGGATGCCAAAAGGCGTAAGCTCTTTATCATGGCTCTGGGTGTGATCCTGTTGATCCTTTTGGTGGTGCTGATTTCCCAGTTTACCAAATCCGGCCGCTATAACCGGGGGGAGACCCAACTGGAAAAGGGGAATTATGCCCGGGCACGGGAACTCTTTTCCGACCTGGGGGACTATATGGATGCTCCCGACCGGGTGAAGGAAGTCTGTTATAAGGAAGGCATTGCGCTGATGGCGGCGGGAGACCTTGTCGGTGCGGTGGATGCCATGGAAGCCGCCGACGACTACCTGGATGCCTACGAGCGTCGAAGTAGTTTGGAAAACGAACTGTATCAAATCGATCTGCTTTCGGTGAAAGCCCAACTGGCTGATGCCGGA
>SVKS01000199.1 GCA_015068345.1 Oscillospiraceae bacterium | reverse complement strand
ATCGGGTATGCTACTCCATGGGTCAGCCTGCGGATATCCATAGGCTCTACGACGGTTCCTTGGGTACTGCCTTCGAAATCATCCAGACCCTGCAGGTCCCCGCCGGACTCAACGACCTGCGCACTGCCCGAAGCCAGGAGATGGGTGAAATCAAAACCAAGATCACCCTGGTCTTGAAATCCGGCGCCCGCCACCTGGAGGCCCAAGTGGAGATCCTTTCTGGGGTCAAGGACCATCGGCTTCGTCTCCTCTTCCCCACCGGCCTTTCCAAAGCCCAGGTCGCCCGGGGTGGTCAGCCCTTCGACGTGGTAGATCGTTCCATTGCGGTGGAAGAATTCCCCACCAAATGGGAAGAAAATTACGCCACTCACCCCATGCAGGATTTCTGCGACGTGGCCGAATCGAACTGCGGCCTTTCGGTGGCCGCTGAAGGCATTTACGAATACGAATGTACCGACACCCGTGACCGGGTACTGGCATTGACCATGCTCCGGGCCATGGATAACATTGACAACGCCTCCCTGCTGAAAAATCCCGATTACCGGATGCATTCCGCCGAAGAACAGGGCAAGCTGGTCTATAATCTGGCCATCTTCCCCCATGACGGAGACTGGCGGGAAATCTACGGGGACATCCAGGGCTTCCTGACCCCGCCGGAGGTCAAGCTGACCCGGGCGGAAGAAACCTCGGTGATGCCGGGCGAACCTGCCCGACCGGTATTCCTGCCGGGCGTTGGCAGTGTATTGACCCTTTCGGGCAAAAACCTGATGGTCACCGCTATGAAAAAGGCCCTGATGCGGGACAGCATTATCCTGCGTGTCCTGAATTACGGTACCGAAGAGGCCCAGGGGTCCCTGACCTTTACCTTCCCCGGTAAAAAGATTGCTCAAGTTTACGAAACCAATCTGGAAGAAAAGCGTCTGGCTCCCCTTTCTCACACCGACGGAAAGGTGGACTTCACCCTGCGCAAAGCCGGTCTTTTGACCCTGGAATTTGTTCCGGAAGAAGCCTGATTGCACAGAATAACAGGAGAAACTTCCATGAAACTATTGATTTGTCCCGATTCCTTCAAGGGTACTCTTAACGCCCAACGGGTGGCAACCACCGTGTGGAACGCCGCCCGGGCCGTTTTGCCAGAGGTGGAGGGCCGCCTACTCCCCATGAGCGACGGAGGAGAAGGTTCCAGCGAGTGCTTCGCCTTTCTGGGTGCCACCCGCCGCAACCTCACCGTTACAGGTCCCGACGGCGCTCCCCTGGATGCACATTATATGCTCCTGGCCGACGGCAAAACCGCCTACGTGGAATCGGCAGAAGCCTGTGGATTAGAGAAAACCACCCTCCGGGACCCCTCCACTGCCACCACCTTTGGAGTGGGCGAGCTGATCCGGGATGCGGCCAAATACACCGAAACCATCCTTCTTGGGCTTGGCGGCAGCGCCACAAACGATATGGGCCTTGGTATGCTTGCCGCGCTGGGATTCACCTTCTATAATAAAGAAGGGGCTGCCTACGTACCGGTAGGAAAAACCCTTTCCGAGCTTGCCTCTTTTACGGCACCTTCCACTCCGTTTCCCCGGGTGAAGGCCTTGTGTGACGTGACCAATCCCCTTTTCGGTCCCATGGGTGCAGCCGCTATTTACGGTCCCCAAAAAGGCGCCGACCCCGAAATGGTAGAAATGTTGGATCAGGGCCTTCGTCATGCGTCGGGCATCATTGCCCCTGATCTTGCCGCATCTCCCGGTGCGGGTGCCGCAGGCGGATTGGGATTTGCGGTGAAGGCCGTACTTGGAGGCGAACTTGCGGGGGGATTTGACCTGATCTCCCAGGCGGTGGGACTTCCCGAAGCCCTGGAATGGGCCGACCTGGTCATCACCGGCGAAGGCAAGCTGGATCACCAATCGGTTATGGGCAAGGTCATCGGCGGCATTGCCGAACGGACCAAAGCCAAAGGAGTCCCTCTGCTGGTAGTTTGCGGTATGGCGGAAGAAAGTGACGTTATTTATGATGCCGGACTCACTGCCGTCTTCCCCTGCACCCGCTACAAACCCAACGGCCTTCCCTCCCCGGAGGAGGCCGAAAAAGCACTTTATCACACCTGTGAAAATATTTTCCGTATGTTACGGATACAATAATGGAGGAATTCTCTATGAAAGCTTTAATCGAACGTAATATCCCCGCCCTGCCTCCCATGAACACCCCCGAGGAAGCCAGAGCCGCTCAGAAGGAGCTCTACACCCTCATGCAGGACTGTCTTTACGGTGTGATGCCCCCCGCCCCCGAAAAGGTGGAGCTCTCTCTGCTCAAGGAAAATGCCGCTGATTACGGCGGAAAGATCGTCACCCGCACCTATTCGGTAGGTTTCGAAACCGAAAAGGGTTATTTTTCCTTCCCCTTCCACTATGCAGCTCCTGCCGGCAAAACCAAGGTTCCCTTCTTCGTTCACATTGATTTCGAAAAGGAATCTCCCAACCGTCTGATGCCCACCGAAGAAATTGTGGATCGGGGTTACGGTGTTGCCGCCTTCTGCTACACCGACGTATCCAGCGATTCCGCCGACGG
>SVKS01000198.1 GCA_015068345.1 Oscillospiraceae bacterium | reverse complement strand
CTCAGTCCCGGCGGCGGCGGTGACGTATTCTCCCACCTGATTCCCGGAAAGGATGCCGCCATTCTGCTGGATACCGGTTTCGGTATTGGCGATCTGAAGGGCATGGTGGAGGGCATCACCGACCTGCCCCTGATCGTGGTGAACAGCCACAATCATGGCGACCACTCCCTCGGCAACCCCCAGTTCGATACCATTCACATCCATTCCCTGGATGCTGACGGACTGAACCGGATGATGGGTATGCCGGAACGTATTGTCCCCCCTGAAGAAGAACGGGAGTATAAATACGTCCAGGAGGACATGGTGCAGCCCGCTCCCTATAAGGTGGAAACCTTCGAAGACGGTCACATTTTCGACCTTGGCGGCGGTTACGAATTCGAAGTGTTCCATCTGCCCGGACACTCTCCCGGCGGCATTGCCCTGCTGGACAAAAAGCGCCGTGCTCTTTTCAGCGGCGATACGCTGGTTTGGACCCCCACTTTAATCATGGGGCGTCCCGGTTGGCCCTGTACCCCCTGGCATACAGTAGAAAAATTCCGGGATGGCCTCCTGCGTCTGGAAGCCCGCATGGATGAATTTGACGTCATCTACCCCGGCCACAGCCGCCAGGCTCTGCCCACCAGCATTGTCACTGATATGATTGCCTGCTGCAACGAGTTGCTTGACGGAGATCTGACAGTACATTACAATATCATGGGAAGCGACGGTGCGGTACACGTTCACGGTATGGCAAAGATTGCCTTCACCGAAGATCGCATCCACGTAAAAGAGTAATCCAAAATAAACCCCCGGAACCACAGTTCCGGGGGTTTGATTCTTTTAGAGGAAGAAATCCTTGTCTTCGGGAAGGAGGTACTTTTCGGCTTTGGGAATGATGAATTCCACGCCAAGGCCCGGTTTGTCCCAGACCTTCACGTGACCATCCTTGAAGTAGTCATTGGGGATGCCGTCCACAATGTCGTACCACCATTCGGGGTGAGCTTCGGGGAATTCGAAGGCAATAAAGTTATTGGGCATGGTTGCCGTCACGTGCATCAAGGCCGCCATACCGAACACACCGTCGAAAATACCGTGAGGAGCCATATGGATGCCGTGGAGATTGGCATATTCGGCGATCCATTTGAGTTCTGCAATACCGCCCACGTCGGCAGGGTCCGGACCCACTACGTTCACCGCTTCGGTTTCAATGAGTTCCTTGTAATTCTGGCGCAGATAGATCTGCTCACCGGTATGAATATTGGTGGTGGTATGAATGGTGATGTCCCGATAGCTCTTGGCCATGTTGTAGGGGGTGTAGTCCCCGGTGATCAAGTCTTCCAGCCACATGACGTTGTAGGGTTCCACTGCCTTGGCGAACTTATAAGCATCGTTGGGATAGAGACCAGGGCCGCAGTCAAAGGCGATACCCACTTTATCTCCTACCCGCTCCTTGATGGTGGCAACGTAGTTGATGAGATAATTGAGCCCCTTTTCGGTAAGCATACTGCCATTGGCATTGTCCATGTGGCGGGCAGGAGGATCGGGCAGATAGGAGTCGTAGGCGAAGCCCAATTCATCCGCCTTTCTGGCAAAGGACTGATTATGGAAGGCTACGGGGGATTTGACAATGGTAAAACCTGCCATTTCATTCAGTGCCAGAATATTTTCGGCACGTTCTTCCGGGGTGGTTGCCTTGGGATAGGGCAGCTTGTCGGTGGCGTACATGGAGCAATAGACGCGAACCTTATCCCTGACCTTGCCGCCCAGGAGCTTGTAGACAGGCACGCCGGCTTCTTTACCGGCAATGTCCCACAAGGCCATTTCGATGGTGCTGACCACCTTGCCCCAGGGTTTAAAGGCACCCACCCGGCGAATGCGGCGCATGCAGTTTTCCACGTCGGTGGGGTCACAGCCGATGAGCATATTCTTGTAGAATTCCACCACCGGCTTCAGGTTCAGGAAGCTCCGGTTTTCCTCCACCTGGGCATAGCCATCCACTCCCTTGTCGGTTACAATGCGAAGAGTCAAATTGTAGCCGATCAGCGCACTTTTGATGTCGATAATTTTCATAACGGGGTTTCCTTTCTATTTATTTTTCTTCATCATACCCTTTCTCTATTCATTTGTCAAGATATTTCTCACAGATCAAAAAAATCGCCCGGGAGGAATCTCCCGGGCAACTTTTTACGATATCACTTTGGAAAGGAATTCCTGCAGACGGGCGTTTTTCGGATGATCGAAAAATTCCTTGGGCGGAGCACTTTCCTGAATCTTGCCCCCATCCACAAACAGGATGCGGGTACCCACTTCCCGGGCAAAGCCCATTTCATGGGTAACAATCACCATAGTCATACCTTCGTCTGCCAATTCCTTGATCAGATCCAGCACTTCCCCAACCATTTCGGGGTCCAGCGCAGAGGTAGGCTCGTCAAACAGCATCACCTTGGGGTTCATCGCCAAGGCGCGGATAATGGCAATTCTCTGCTTCTGTCCGCCCGAAAGGGTGGAAGGATAGGCGTTGGCTTTATCCTCTAAGCCGATCCGACGAAGCAGCTTGAGTGCATTCTCCCTTGCCTCCTGCTTGATCTGCTTTTTGACCGCAGA
>SVKS01000069.1 GCA_015068345.1 Oscillospiraceae bacterium | reverse complement strand
GCTGCCCACAGCGTCCCACCAGGATTGCAAAAGATTCTCGGGCCGATGTGGGCATCGGCCCCTACTGGTTATCCCTGCTCCGCAAGGTATAACGAAACGCGATTTTGGATGTAGTCGGCGGCCTGGTCCAGGGTGATCAGACCAAAGAAATACCGGCTTGCCTCCTCGTGCATGATGTCATAAACGTCGTTTCGGAAATACTTGAAATGGTCAGCCTGGTGAATAACCTCCCAGGTGCGAATATACCGATCAACAGCCGCCTCTATTTCCTGCCCCTCATCTCTCCCCGCAAGGTATTCCTGCATCTTTCGGGGGGTGGAGACGTCAACCCAATCCGCGGCGCTGATATTTCGCGTAAAGTAACGTTCGCTTTCCGCACGATTGATGGATAGCTCAACCCAAACGTCATCGGTAGTCCTCTCCACGTTGTCTATGAAAAGCCAATGTAGGAAATCCCCGGCGGCTTCCAGATTTCCCTCCCGGTTCACCACCGCATAGAAGGGAGCGCCACTGATTGCATACCCGTCGTAAACGGCAGAGGGAAGCGGGAAATAGACCAATGCCCAGGCAGATTCCCGCTGGCCTTCCGGGAGCGAAGCAAGATAAGCCTTGGCTTCTTCTATGCTATCGTATTGCGTTGGTTGTATGACGCCCTGGAGGTTGAAGTAGCTGAGATGTGTGTCCCAATTGACCCGGTTGGCTTCAATGTCTGCCCAGGTGGAGGCTTTGTTGCTGAACTCCAACACCTTCTTAAAGGTATCCCCATCAAAGTGACAGGTGTTGTTTTCCCAGTCGATCCACTCGTCCAGATCTTCGGCAAAAAACATAAACGCATCCTCTTTCAGCCGAGGTCCTCCAACATAACCTATTTCATCCTGCATCAGAAAATCCAGGTATTCTTCCCGGGTTTCAAAGGTCTGCCCCACCTCCAGCACCCTGGCATCCACAGCTTCGCCAGTAATATTGAACTTTCTCGGCAGGTAATAACATACCCCGTCCACCCGGGTGGCATTGACCACACTTTCAATCAAAACCCCCTCTTCAAAAAGCTCGGGAGCCACCTGGTCCAGTGGGGCCAGAAGATCCTGCTTCACGTAATTTCGAAGCAGGAACAGGTCATGGGTTGCCACCATATGCACCTCTCCCGACAGGATGGCCAGGTTCAGATTCGTCTGATCCCGGAACTCCTTCACCTTAAAGGTGGCAGTTTCCGATTGGAACTTGGCTGCTGCCAGATAGACCCGATCCCTGTATCCGTAATCGTTGATAAGACCGATGGTATATACCTTCTTTTTTTCGCCAGTATCGGTCTGCATATCCTCCTCTTTTGCCACCTTTTTGCCGGTCAGGCAAATCATCTGTCCATCGGCTACCACAAGAATCCGACCGTCCGACAGGGACCGCACCGATCGAACCTCCGACCTGGCATCAACCTCAAAGTCGGTCAGGTCGGCGATACAAGCGCTCTTCTTCCCGTTGGTGCGCCAAAGCTCACCTTCACAGAAAAAGTAACCGAACTTTCCGTCGCTGAAGGCACCCCCGGTGGGAACCCCCTTGATTTCGCTCCCTTCCAGGGGAAGCTCGACGGTATCGGGGGTCAAGGGCACCAACCGCCCGCTTTCCCGAACCACGTCCACTACCACTCCGTTATGCGTATATTCATCCTCGCGCACCAACGCATAAGGCTTTCCCTCTATGGCAAGGAGCCCGCAAAGAATGTTCATGGTATAGCTGAACTGCATCACGTCGGGGAAAGGTACCTCCAGGAAGTGGTCGTTGATATAGATCCACCACATATCCATACCGGAATACCGAATTCCCGCATAAATCGTGTCCTCATCTTGCAAGATGTGGGCGCTGACTCCATAATAGGTATATGGGCCGCCGCTTTCCGTCGTCAAGTCCTCGGGAATGACGAGATTCGTATCGGCTTCTCCGTCCCTCCGGAAATGGTATTGCACCCCATAGTAGGCGTCACCTTTGGGATAGGGGTCACCCCCAAGCACCAGGTCAACCCCGGGATCGCCGTATGCCGCCACTTCATAAAGGGCAGAGGTATCTTTGCGTTTTCCCTCGTCCTCCACAAAATCCGCGTCATAATACCGGTATTGGGTGAGATACGGCGTGCCATATTCGCCGTAGGTTTCCTCAATCCGTTTGTACGTCGTACCGATGGTAACACGGAAGCCATCCTCCGTCTCCGTCACGTCCATGATCTTTTCGTCTTCGGTGAGACCAAGATCGATGACCTTACCGACGTATTCGTCATAAACCGGAATCGGCCAATCCCCGGCAACCCTTTCCCACTCGCCCCCGGAACAGGACGCAAGGAGGGACGCAGTCATGAGCAAGACCAGAATGAGAGCGGTGATATGTTTACAGATTCGATTCATGGTTGGTTCCTCCTTGTACTTTATCATTGATATGGAAAGAGAAAGGTCTTGCGGGTAGGCGAGTCAAGCGATTCCTTCGCCCGCCATACCGTCTCCGCAAAACGCCCTGGGATCATTGTAGGGGACGCTGCCCACAGCGTCCCACCAGGATTGCAAAAGATTCTCGGGCCGATGTGGGCATCGGCCCCTACTGGTTATCCCTGCTCCGCAAGATACAGGGAGATACGGTTTTGCACGTACTCGGTGGCTTGCTCGGCGGTAATGCTTCCGGAGAAGAACCGTTCCGCTTCCTCGTACATGACGTCAAAAACTGCATTCCGGAAATATTGGAAATGGTCACCCATTTCGATGTAGCTCCAGGTGATCTCGTACTGCTCCTGGCCGCAACCGCGGTTGTGCGCTTCGTACATTTCCTTTTTCCACGCTTCCATATCATCGGGAATTTCAATCTCTCCGTCAATGTTTCTTGCCAGGAAGCGATCTGTCTCGTCACGGTTGACAGAAAGAGGGTATAGCTCTGTCGCCAAGGTTTTGGACGGGAAGTCGTCGATCACATCCTCCAGGAAGTGCCACCGCAAAAACTCTCCGGCAGCCTCCCGGCTTGCCTCATCCTCCACCACAGCAAAGAATTCCGGCACGTAGATTTCAAACCCATCGTAAACCGAGGAGGGAATGGGGTAATTGACCCAAACCCATTGGGTCTTCCCTACTTCAGAGGGAGAAAGCGTCGCCAAATATTCCTTGGCTTCCTTTACGTCTGTAAATTGATTGTTTTGCATGGAATCCTGTAGCACGAAATTCGTGCTATTCATGGAATAGTGCTGGGCGGCATATTGCTCTACCTCTTCCTGGGTGCTTCCCTTGTTACAGAATTCCAGGAGTGCTTCAAAGGTTCCATCATCGAAGTGGCAGGTATTGGTTTCCCAATTGATCCATTCGTCCAGATCCTGGCCGAAGGTGGTAAACAGGATTCGCTTTGTCACCGGTTCAAAGTAATCGGGAACCTTTTCCGAAAGGAAATCGTAGTACTCCAATCGATTTTCAAAGGTTACTCCTTCTTCCATATACCGGGCGTCGGTGGCTTCCCCACGGATCCAGAAGCTTCGGGGCAGGTAGTAGCACACGCCGTCCAGCCGGGTGGCATCCACGATATTTTCGATCAATACGTCTTTTTCAAAAAGTTCGGGGGCCACCTCTTCCAAAGGTGCCAGGATGTCCTGCTTTACGTAGTTTTTCAGCATGAACTGATCCCGGGAGATTACCATGGAAATCTCTCCCGAAAGAAGGGCCAGGTTCAGGTCGGCTTGGTCATCAAATTCCTTCACCACGAAGGCGGCTTTTTCCGAAACCCGGTTGAATTTGGAAAAGGTCAGGGTCAACTCGCTGACGTCCCCATAAAGATTGATGACCCCGGCGGTATAAACCTGTTTTTGCTCCCCGGCGGCAAGCTCTGTTCCGGTGAGTTCGATGACTCTGCCGTCGGCCACCACCAGAATACGACCATCCGAAAGGGTACGTACCGAGCGCACGTCGGAGGCTAAGCTGACACCGAAGAAAATAAGATCGGCAATGCGGTGGCTTTCCTTTCCGTCGGTACGCCAAAGCTCGCTATCGCACATGAAGTAGCCGTATTTGCCGTCGTGGAAGGCTCCGCCGGTGGGAATGCCGTCAATCCTGGTCCCTTCCAGGGGTAACTCGGTCATATCGGATGTCAGGGGGATCAGCCGGGCTTCCTCCCAAACCACATCCACCACCTGCTCACTCCGATCCTCTTCCCAGACACGGATCAGGGCGTAGGGGGTTTCCCCAATCGCCATCAATCCGCAAAGCTGGTATTCCGGGGCACCGGGGTGCCAGGAGGGAAGTTCGACAAAGTGATCCTTCACGTAGAGCTGCCAAAAGTTATTTCCATAGTTAATGCCAGTATAGATCACGTCATCCTGCAACTGGAAATTTGCTTTTACGCCGTAATTTGCCAACTTCCAGCCGTTGCCATTGGTGGCTTCGTCGGGCATCATATTCGTCCCCAGGGATTGCCCATCCCGGTAAAAATAGTATTCCACACCAAAATATAAAGGATCCCTGGTGGTGCCGGGGGTCAGAAAGGGTTCCCCTCCAAATGCAAGATCAACGGCAGAATCATAATACACCGATGCTTCCTGGCCGGAGGCCGTCTTTTCACGCTTCTCCACTTCCTCCACAAAGGCCATGTCGTAATAGCGGTGCTCGGTCAGACGGGGGGTACCGTTGGTAAGGGTGACATCCTTTCCGTCAATTTCCTGAACGGCAACACCAATGGTGGCACGAAGCTCTCCGTCAACTTCAAGGATGTCCATGACAACTTCATCTTGAGTCAGCCCCAGGTCCACGGGGGACCCCACGTAATCGTCGTAGGTGGCAACGGTTTTTGGGAGACCCTCCTTCCTTTCATCTCCGCCCGAGCAGGATGCAAGGAGGGATGCGGTCAGAAGCAGAATTATGCACAGGGCAGTGGTGCGTTTGAGTACGAGTTTCACGTTGGATTCCTCCTTACAAGATGAAATGGATGGCTGTTCCTAAGATAATGTGATTTTTTCGTAAATGGGGGCCATGCGATCCACGTAGAAAATCTTATCGAGTTCAACGCGTAAAATCACTTCAATGGGGCTTCTGCTATCCTTCTCGTCGGTACTGAAGGATCCTCCTCCGGTCCGAATTCCCTTGGAGCAGGGAGTATACAGCCTGACCATGTCATCGATGTAGACCTCCCCCTTTTCATTTGTCAGGGTGAAGACCGCTTCGGTATAATTGGAATAGATAAAATCAAATCCCTCATAGTTGATATCACTTCCACCGCTGACATAGTCCCCCATTTGCAATTGGAAGAAAATACCATCCTCTCCCTGGTATTCGCTATCAAGGTGCCAGTTTGCGGTAACGCTTTCAATGACGTAATCCACAAGTTCCCATTCGGCAGAGTCGGGGTTGTATGTAAAATCCAACCTTTCGGTCTCCACCACATCCACATATTTCCAGGCGTTCTTTGATTCCACGGTTGTGGTATAGTGCGGTACACCGTCAGTATCATAGGTCATTTTTCCATCCAGGAGGGTCATGGAGCAGGTCTCGTTGAAGAAATAGCCGTGTATCGAACCAAGTTTGTCATCTACATTCATAAGGTCTATGGCCTCATTGGAGGCTTGAGACAGGGCCGCAAAGACCTCCTCCTCGGTTGGCGGTTCCTCCGTCTTGCCCGAACAGGATGCAAGGAGGGACGCAGTCATAAGTAAAACGAGAAGCAGGGCGGTGATACGGTTACAAATACATTTCATGGTTGGTTCCTCCTTGTACTTTATCGTTGATATGTAAAGAGAAAGGTCTTGCGGGTAGGCGAGTCAAGCGATTCCTTCGCCCGCCATACCGTCTCCGCAAAATGCCCTGGGATCATTGTAGGGGACGCTGCCCACAGCGTCCCACCAGGATTGCAAAAGATTCTCGGGCCGATGTGGGCATCGGCCCCTACTCAACTCTGCTCTGCAAGGAAGATGGAGATGCGGTTTTGGATGTAATCGGCGGCCTGGTCAAGAGTGATATCCCCATCGAAGTAACGCCCGGCCTCCTGCTGCATCACGTCATAGATTTCGTTGCGGAAATACTGGAAGTGGTCGGCCTGATGAATTACTTCCCAGGTGCGTAAGTATTGCTCTACCCCCTGCCTCATATCCAGAGCTTCATTTATCTCTTCCATGGCCTCCTGTGTTTCCTGGGACATGGAAGGATCAATCTCGATATTCTCCACGGCCTTGATATTACGCTTGAGATACCGGTCGGCCTCTTCCCGGTTGATCGAGATCATGGATGCCCAGGAGTCGGCGGTAAATTCTTCCACGTCCTCCATGAAGTGCCACCGCAGGAACTCTCCCGCCGCTTTTCGGCTGTCTTCCTGGTCTACCACCGCAAAATAGGGGGCAGCCAGAATTTCGTATCCGTCGTAGACAGTGGAAGGAAGCGGAAAACGCACCCAGGCCCAATTTGAATCCCACTGGTCCTCGGGGATACCCGCCAGATAGGCCTTGGCATCGTCCACATTGTCAAAATTATTGGATTGGATGGTATCCTGGAGCAAGAAATTGGAGTAATACATATTCGTGGGAGCCATGCTCCAGGCTTCCATTTCTTCCTGTGTAGCGGCCTTGTTGCAGAATTCCAGTACAGCCTTGAATTTCTCCCCGTCAAAGTGGGCGGTATTGGTCTCCCAATCGATCCATTCATCCAGATCCTGGGCAAGCTCCATAAAGGCATCCCGTTTCAAAATAGGTCCGCCAAGGAAACCCACCTCTTCCCGGGCAAGGAAGTCACAGAATTCTTCCCGGGTTTCAAAGGTCTGCCCGGCTTCCATGAAACGGGCTTCGGTTTGCTGTCCGCGGATATAAAACTCTCTGGGCAGGAAATAACAGGTTCCGTTCACCCGGGCGGCATCCACGATATTTTCAATCAGGACCCCCTCCTCAAAGAGTTCGGGGGCAACCTCCTCCAAGGGGGCCAACATCCCCTGTTTGACGTAGTTTTTCAAGAGGAACAGGTCCCGGGTTACCACCATATCCACCTCGCCGGAAAGCATGGCCAGATTCATGCTGGCTCTGTCCCGGAAGTTCTTCACGGTAAAGGTTACATTGTCCGATTTGAATTTGGAGGCGGTGAGAACCAGGTCATCGATACCCCAATAGTCGTTGACCACACCGATGGTAAACACCGTCTTTTCCCCGCCAGTTGCATTTGCCTCCATATCCGCTTCCCCGGCCACCTCTTTCCCGGTCAGCCGGAGCAGCTGTCCGTCGGATACCACAAGGATTCGACCGTCCGACAGAACACGTACTGCACGAATCTCCGACCCCATGCCAACGCCAAAGGAGGTCAGATCGGCAATACAAGTGCTCTTCTTTCCGTCGGTACGCCAGAGCTCCCCTTCACAGAAGAAGTAACCGTACATACCGTCGCTGAAGGCACCGCCGGTGGGAACACCCTCAATATCAATTCCTTCCAGGGGAAGCTCGGTGGTTTCGGGGGTCAGGGGAACCAACCGGGCATTTTCCCCAACCACGTTGACCACCTGGGAATCTCTTGTTTCTTCGGTCCGGCGAACCAGGGCATAGGGCTTTCCGTTTATGCCAATCAACCCGCAAAGGGTATCCATGGTATAGCTGGGTTGATTGGTATCAGGGTACGTCACCTCCAGGAAGTGACCATTGATATAGACCTTCCAGGGATCCATGTCGGAATACTTGATCCCGGCATAGAATGCGTCCTCGCTTGGCATGATGTGCGCTCTGGCACCATAATAGGTGTACAGGCCGCCGCTGCTGTCGGTCATTTCCGGCGGAATGACGATATTTTCGGTGGCCTGACCATCCCGGTAAAAATGATATTGCACCCCGTAGTTGGCATCCCCTCTGGGATAGGGGTCGCCCCCCAGCACGAGATCTACTGCCTGTTCGGCATTCGCCGCAACGCTGTATGCCGCCACTTCATAAAGGGAGCCGGTATCCTCCCGTTTCCCTTCATCCTCCGCAAAATCTGCTCCATAATAGCGGTACTTGGTCAGATAGGGGGTTCCGTGACTGCCGTAGGTTTCCTCGATTCCTTCGTAGGTCACACCGATGGTAGCTCGGATGCCACCCTCCACCTCCACAACGTCCATCACTTTTTCATCCTGTGTGAGCCCAAGGTCGATGACCTTGCCCACATACTCCTTGTAAACGGGAATCGGCCAATCCTTGGCAGGGTCAGCTTCCCCGTCCCCCGAGCAGGATGCAAGGAGGGACGCGGTCATAAGTAAGACGAGAGCCAGGGCGGTGATGCGTTTGGTTTTGTGTTTCATATTTGTTTCCTCCTTGTTGGTTTTAATAATTTTATCATATCATAGCCTTTTCCCAATTGCAAGAAAATAATTATTAAGACTTTATTAAGATTCAACGGATTTTCCTAAACATTTGAAGTTTTATTTCTTCCGGCTATTTTTCATCCCAACAGGCAGGATGCCCAGGGACCCATACAAAAGAGGCACACTTCCTTTCGAAGTGTGCCTCAAAGCTTTTTGCAGTTTTACAGGGCTTCCACGGCGTCCAGAGCCTTTTCCAGCCAATCGCCTTCGAAGGTTTCCAGGGTACCGGCGTCGCACAGGGCAGCCAGCTTGGGATCCATGGGGATTTCAGCCAGCAGGGGCAGGTTGTATTCGGCGGCCAGAGCCCGGGTCTTGCCTTCGCCGAAGGGGTAGAGCTTCTTGCCGCAGTCGGGGCAGGGGAAGTAGCTCATGTTTTCCACCAGGCCCAGAATGGGGATGTTCATCATGTTGGCCATGCGGACCGCCTTGCCAACGATCATGGAAACCAGTTCCTGGGGAGAGGTGACCACGATGATGCCGTCCACCGGCAGGGACTGGAACACGGTCAGGGGTACGTCACCGGTTCCCGGGGGCATATCCACGAACATATAGTCCACCTCGCCCCAGATAACGTCGGTCCAGAACTGCTTCACCACACCGGCGATAACCGGGCCGCGCCATACGACGGGGTCGCCGGAATCTTCCAGCAGGAGGTTCACCGACATGATCTTGGTGCCGGGGATGGTAACGGCGGGATAGAGGCCGTTTTCGTCACCGGTGGCAGGGCCGGTAACACCAAACACCTTGGGAATGGAGGGGCCGGTGATGTCGGCGTCCAGGATGGCGGCCTTCATACCTCTTCTCTGTTCCCCAATGGCCAGCAGGGAGGATACCAGGGATTTGCCTACGCCGCCCTTGCCGGATACCACGCCGATTACCTTCTTGATTTTCGACATGGGATGGGGGGCTTCTTTTTGAATTTCACGACTGCTGCAATTTTCGGAGCAGTTGGCGCAATCATGGGTGCAATTTTCGCTCATTTTCAAATACCTTCTTCTTTATTTTTCATTTGCCAAAGCAAATATGTCGCAGATTTCTTTGACCCCATAGGGGATGATGGCTTCCAGCACCTTGGTGGCGTTGCCGATGCAGCTTTCGGCCATCTTGATAAAGGATTCCTCCGGAATGTCCAGTTCATACATACGGGTGGGCATGCCGAGCTTTTTGAAATAGGCTTCAAAGGCCAGGATACCCTGGTAAGCCTTTTCTTCTTCGCTTCCCTCGGTGATGCCCCACAGCACCTCCGCCAACCGGGCAAACCGGGCGGGGGCAACCTTGTAAACGTACTTGGCCCATGCGGGGAATACCACCGCAAGGCCGGCCCCATGGGCCACCGCGGGGAACATGCCGCTCATTTCGTGCTCAAACTGGTGGGAGATCATGACGTAGTCCCGGCCTACACCGGTCAGGTCGTTGTGGGAAAGACTGCCGGCCCACATGAGGTTGGCGCGGGCTTCGTAATTTTCCGGCTCCTCCAGAAGCACGTTACCGGCGTGGATGGTGGTACGAAGCACCGCTTCAGCCACCTGGTCGGCGATCATGACGTTATCCGTCTTTGCCAGGTAACGCTCCAGGGTGTGCATCATAATATCCACAACGCCGCAGGCCGTCTGGTAAGGGGGCAGGGTGTAGGTCAGTTCAGGGGACATGATAGAGAAAAGAGGACGGTGGAATTCCGAATTGTAACCCCGCTTGAGCCCCAGCTCGGAATTGGTGATCACCGCCGAGGCCGACATTTCGCTGCCGGTGGCGGCCAGAGTCAGGATGGTGGCAACCGGCAGAGCATCCACCGGAGCACCCTGTTTCATGGCGAAGCGCCAGGTGTCGCAATCGTTTTTGGCACCCACCGCAATGTGCTTGGCGGAGTCGATGGCGCTGCCGCCGCCCACTGCCAGGACCAGGTCAACCCCTTCTTCCACACAGATCTTCATGCCCTTGGTGGCATGGTCCAGGGTGGGGTTGGGTTGGGCGCCGCCAAAAGCCACCCAGGCAATGCCTTCGGCATCCAGGGCTTTGGTGACGGTGTCGTAAAGGCCGGATTTGATGATGCTTCCGCCGCCATAGTGGATCATGACCTTTTGGAAGCCATAGCTCTTGACGATTTCGCCAATGCGCTTATATTCGCCCTTGCCAAAGAAAACCTTGGTGGGGGTATAATAGGTAAAGTTTTTCATACTACCTCCCATGTGTTTTTTCTTTTATCATAGCACACTTGGGGCCCCTTGTCAAACCGGGAATCAGCCCCGGGCGGCTTTTTCTCCCATGTGGGGAAGCCACTTGGCGGTATCCTCCAGGTCGAAGGGAACCTCCTCATACACGTAGTAATTCAGCCAGTTGGTGTAGAGCATGGTCCCATGGGAACGCCAGCGCACCACCGGTGCCTTGGTGGGGTCGTCGTCGGGGAAGTAGTTTTTGGGGATCGAAATGGGAAGCCCCTTATCCAGGTCCCGGAAGTATTCGGTGGCCAGGGTCTCGATGTCGTATTCCGGGTGGCCGGTAACAAATACCCGGCGATTTTCCTTGTCCTGCAGGAGATAAACCCCCGCTTCGGCCGATTCTGCCAGAATCTCCAGGTTGGCCACCTTTTCAATATCCTCCCGATACACTTCGGTATGGCGGGAATGGGGGGCATAGAAAATATCGTCATAGCCCCGAAGGAGGGATTCCCCCTTCACCAAAACGTCGTGGCGATAGACCCCAAAACGCTTTTCGGGAAGCTTATGCTTGGGTACCCCGTAGAAATAATTGAGCCCCGCCTGGGCGGCCCAGCAGATGAACATGGTGGAGTAGACGTGGGTCCGGGTCCAATCCAGAATCTCGCACAGCTCACTCCAGTAATCCACCTCATCAAAATCCATCTGTTCCACCGGGGCGCCGGTGATGATCATGCCGTCATAGTAGTTGGTCCGAATTTCGGAAAATTCCTTGTAGAAGGCATCCAGGTGTTCCTGGGCGGTGTTTTTGGAGGTGTGGGACACGGTCTGCAGGAAATCCACCTCGATCTGCAGGGGGGTGTTGGAAAGGCACCGGAGAATCTGGGTCTCGGTGGCGATCTTGGTGGGCATCAGGTTCAGGATAATGACCCGCAGAGGGCGGATATCCTGTTGGGAGGCACGCTTCAGGGACATCACGAAGACGTTTTCATTCGAAAGGGTCTGGTAAGCCGGCAGGGCGGCAGGAATTTTAACAGGCATAGGGTTTCTCCTTCACTTGGGTTACTGCACGTAGTCCATGCGGAGCATATCGCCCGGTGCGGCAGGGATAGCGCAGGGTATTTTCAAAATCTGTCGGGGATGGGGCGCACGGGTGACGCTTTCCCCATCCAAGGTGGTCATGGCTTCCACCACAAAGCCTTCTCCGGGAAGGCCGGGGGCCAGGAGTTCCAACATGTCCCCCTGGGAAAAGAGATTTCTCTGTTCCACCGTCAGGATGCCCTTTTCCCACCCCAGCACCACAGCCGCCACCCGCTTTTCCTGGTGGTAGAGGCCGTCGTTATAGGGCGTATACTTTTCGTCATTGAAATAGAACCCGCTGGAATAGGGTCGGTGGGACACGTAGTCCAGTTCCCGGGCGCACAGGGCAGGGTCAGCCCCATCCAGCCGCATCCGGTAGGCTCGGGTGACGGTGGCGATGTAGTAGGGGGTCTTCATTCTCCCCTCAATTTTCAGGGAGGATACCCCTGCATCCACAATTTGATCCACAAAATCCACGGTGTTCATGTCGTGGGAGGACAGGATGGCGGAAAACCCATCCTCTTCCTCCACCGGGAAGTATTCCCCGGGACGCTTTTCTTCCATCAGGCTGAAATTCCAACGGCAGGGCTGGGCACATTCCCCCCGGTTGCCGCTTCGGCCCGAAAGGTAGGAGGAGATCAGGCATCGGCCGGAGTAGGCCATGCACATGGCCCCGTGAATGAAGGCCTCCAGCTCCAGGGTGGCGGGGGTCTTTGCCCGGATCTCGGCAATTTCCGGCAGGGTCAGCTCCCGGGCCAGGACGATCCGTTTAACCCCCAGGTCGTGGTAGAGTCGGGCTGACATATAGTTCTGGCAATTGGCCTGGGTGCTGAGATGCACCTCCAGCCGGGGCTCGGCGGCCTTCACAGCCGAAATCACCCCAATATCCGAAATGATGGCGGCGTCCACCCCGATTCCATAGAGGAAGCGGGCATAATCGCCGATTTTATCAAACTCTTCGTTTTTGGCAAAGCAGTTCAGGGTCACGTAGACCTTTTTGCCCAGGGCATGGGCATGGGATACTGCTTCCTGCAGCATGTCGTCGGTAAAGCCGGCGCTTTTGGCCCGGAGCTGCATAAAGCTGCCTCCCAGGTAGACCGCATCCGCCCCAAAACGATATGCGGTTTTCAGGGCTTCCATACTGCCCGCCGGGCTGAGTAATTTCACCGTTTTTTTCATATTCATCCGATCAAATCCTTGGGGTTTCCCTTGGATTTTGCTTTCCTCATCTTTTATCCGTCAAAGGCGGATTCCGCCCCTTATCATACCACATTTTGGGCCTTCTTTCAAGCATTTTTCTCCCTTTCCAAAAACAAACCTTGCGCCGCCGGGCAAAACATGGTATCATATTTCCAAAGGGGAATCCCCATTCTATGCGAAAGCGAGTGAAGCAAATGCCCACCTGGGAAGAATTACGTGAAAGCTGTCTGAATTGCCAAAAATGCCGTCTTGCCGAGACCCGCACCAACGTGGTGTTTGGAGTAGGTTCCGAAACCAGCCCCATCCTCTTCATCGGGGAGGGTCCGGGTGAACAGGAGGACCTAAAGGGGGAACCCTTCGTGGGCCGTGCAGGCAAGCTTCTGGACCAAATGTTGGGGATCATCGGGCTGGACCGAAGCAGGATCTATATTGCCAACATCGTCAAGTGCCGTCCTCCCCAAAACCGGGACCCCCTGCCGGAGGAGCAGGAGGCCTGCATCGGCTACCTCCGGGCTCAGACCGCCCTTCTGCGGCCCAAACTGATCGTTTGCCTGGGGCGTATTGCCGCCATGAAGATCATCTCCCCCACCTTCAAAATTTCCGCCGACCACGGCAAGTGGTTTGACCGGGCTGGGGTCCGTATGATGGCCCTTTACCACCCCGCCGCCCTGCTGCGGGACCCCCGGCGCAAGGAGGAAACCCTGCCCGACCTTTACGCCATCGAGGAAGAACTGAAAAAGCTGGGATTTTACAACTGAAATTTTCCAAAGGAGAAACCGTCATGAAAGAAAAGATCCGGATCGCCTTTGTAGGATGCGGGCAATTCTGCAATTCCTTTGTTCCCCTGTTTTCCGCCCAGGCAGCTATCAAAAGTAGGTAGGAGTTCTCTTTCCTTTGAATTACCGCTTGGTTTCAAGGAAGCAGAAGCCTATCGAAAGGCTAACGGCAAATACGTGAGGAAAAATCAATGGAGAGATACCACAGTAACCGTGGAAATCGACCTTGATTGACAACACAAATAACGATAAGCGTATCATTAGAAATAGTGATACGCTTATTTTTTTACCCTTTTTACTTTCCTTATATATATGTGCAATGGATAAAATCGCACCTTCGCCTTTTTATCCCTTTTTTGCTACACTATTATTGAAAGGAAGGTGCAATCGCAATGAAAAGTTTTATAGAAGAATTTTACTACGGCAATATCGAGCCGCAGGGACGCAGCCGAAAGCAAAGTCCCGCCGTTAAAAAGGAGTTTGACCTATTAACGAAGAACGAGGAACTGCTGACACAGGCACTTACCGACGAAAACAAGAAATTGTTTCTTGAATATGTCAATGCTTGGGGTGTTGTAAACGGTGAGTCCTCCGCCG
>SVKS01000068.1 GCA_015068345.1 Oscillospiraceae bacterium | reverse complement strand
GCTTTGATTTCTTCGGGATTTTCCTTGATCAACTTAATGTCCAGCATGTTTTTATCTTCCTTTACTTTGTATAGTCTTGTATGTTGTGGGGAGTCTCCCCGGGGTCACTTTTTCAGAACTTCCTGGAGCTTGGCTAAAAGCTCGTCCAGATCTTCGTTGCCGTAATATTCCAATTCCAGTTTACCCTTTTTCTTGCCGGCTACCACCTTGACGCCCCGGCCAAAGTCCCGGGTTAGACGGCTCGAAAGCTCGGCGGCGTAGTTGAATGCGGGGGTGGGCTCAGGAACGGGCTCTTTTTGGGCCTTTTTGACCTCTTCTTCCAACCGACGTACACTCCATCCTCCATCCAGCGCAGCCTTGGCAAGGACGATCCGGTCATCCCCGGCAGGGTGTGCCAGGAGGGCGCGGCCGTGTCCGGCGGAAAGGACTCCGGTACGGAGCATGGTCAGGATTTCTTCCTCCAAAACCAAAAGCCGCAGGGCGTTTGCCACGGCGGGTCGGGATCGGCCGATCCGGTCGGCACATTCTTCCTGGGTCAGGGAGAAGGATTCGATCAGTGCCCGGATTCCCTCGGCTTCATCGATGGGATTCAGGTCTTCCCGCTGCAGGTTTTCGGTCAGGGCCATGACGGCGGATTTTTCGTCGTCAGCATCCAGCACGATGGCGGGAATCTCGGTCAGGTCAGCAAGCTTGGCGGCCCGCCATCTGCGTTCGCCGGCGATGATCATGTAGCGATCGTTGCCCAAAGAGCGCAGGGCGATGGGGGTAATGACACCGTTCTGACGGATACTTTCGGCCAGGGCGGCGATGGATTCGTCGTCAAAGAGCTTGCGGGGTTGGTTGCGGTTGGGTTCGATTCGGGACAGACGGATGGTGGACACCTTGGAAGGCTCCACGGGTTCCTCGAATCCGTAGGAGATGCCTAATATGTCACCCAGTCCACTTCCCAATCCCCCACGGGGACGGGAAGTGCGGGATTCTTTTTTCTCTGCCATAAAATATCAAGCCTTTCTTATGTGGTGCTGTTGCGGGCCAGAAATTCCTCCGCTAAACGCTGATAATTGTCAGCTCCTTTGGAAAAACGATCGTAGTATAGAACCGGCTTCCCGTGGCTGGGGGCTTCACTCAAGCGGACGTTTCGGGCGATGGAGGTTTTGTAAACCTTGTCGGGGAAGTGTTTTTTGACTTCGCTGACCACTTGCAGGGCAAGCCGGGTGCGACTGTCGAACATGGTGAACAGAATGCCTTCAATTTCCAGGTGGCTGTTGAGTCCTTTTCGGACCATGCGAATGGTGGAAACCAATTCTCCCAGACCTTCCAGGGCGTAGTATTCGCATTGTAAGGGCACCAGTACCGAATCGGCGGCGCACAGGGCGTTCACCGTCAGAAGTTCCAGGGAGGGGGGACAGTCGATGATGATGTATTCGTAAATTTCCCGGAGGGGTTCCAGGGCTTTGCGAAGCCGGTAAGCCCGGTCTTCTTCGCCGGCGAGTTCCAAATTGACCCCTGCCAGATTCATGTTGGAGGGGATACAGTCCCCGTAAGGGGTGTGTCGGATCAGACTTGCGGCGTCTGCGTCTCCAAGCATAGCATCGTAAATGGAAGCGGAGCGGTGTCCGTGGGAAATACCGTAACCGGTGGAGGAGTTGGCCTGGGGATCCAGGTCGAGAAGCAGGGTCTTGACCCCTTTGTGATGGAGAACGGCTGCCAGGTTGACCGCTGTGGTGGTTTTGCCTACGCCGCCTTTTTGGTTGGCGACTGCCACGATCTTTGCCATAAAGCCCGCCCCCTTTCATTAGATTGACATATAGTGTTATTATACCATACCCGGGGGAATATGCAAGTATTTCTCGCAATTTTCGAAAAAAGAACCCTGCGGAAGGGTATTTCCGCAGGGTGAAAAAACCTGGTGGTTAGAGGATCGCACCCTTTTTGGGGTTGACGATATCGCGCCAGCCAAGGTCGCCCCTGGCAAGCCCTTGAATCAGGACTTCGGCGGTAGCCACGTTAGTGGCAACAGGAATGTTGTAGATGTCGCAAAGCTTCAAAAGAGGAGCAAGGTCGGGCTCCCGTTCTTCGGGCGAAACAGGGTCCCGGAAGAAGAGAACCAGGTCGATTTCGTTATAACCGATTCTGGCGCTGATCTGCTGGTCGCCGCCCTGGGGACCGGAAAGGAAACGGGTTACGGGAAGACCGGTGGCTTCCGATACCAACTTACCGGTGGTACTGGTGGCACAGAGGTTGTGGGCTGCAAGAATACCGCAGTAGGCAATGCAAAACTGAACCATCAGTTCTTTCTTTTTGTCGTGGGCGATAATTGCAATGTTCATAAATCCGTGGCCCCCTGTTGGGAACAAACCTTTCTTTGGCACAATGCCTCAAGCTCTTTAATACATCGATTATACCATATTGTGCAGAAAAATAAAAGAGGGAAAATCAAAAAAACTTTATGGCGTGAAAGGTTATTCTGCATCTTGTGGCGCAACTGCAAAAACCTTCACATAGTCCACAAAAACGTCGGAAGGGAGTTCTGCCGGGTCATAAGAACCGGCCCAGGTTCCGAATTCGGAAGAAATCTTCAAATAAAGGGGGTTCTGACACATACCGGGATAACTGGTGCGCCAAGACTCTACCCCATCCACATAAAAGATATATTCACTGTCGGTCCATTCCAAAGCGTAGGTATGATATCCCTCATACATGGCGGGATCGTAGTGGATCATGGATTCGCTTTTGTGGAAATTTTCATATCCGTCCCAATGGATGGCGTGGTTGATGCAGCCGGTGATATCGTGGCTTTCCATAATGTCGATCTCGGCGCCGTCTTCCGCACCGTTGCCCGACACGCTTTGCATGTTTTCATCCATCAGCCAGAAGGCAAACCAGTAGCCCTTGGCGGTTTGCAGGGTACAACGAATCTCAAAATACCCCTGGTTCTGGGAAAAGAGCCCTCTGGAACGGATGGCACCGCTCTTGGGAACACCGTCTTTCAGGGCGGCGCGGACCACCAGGTTGCCATCCTTCAGGGAAATCATATCGTGATCCCAATAGCCGCCGGCGTCCTGGCGTTGCCATTCGGGACAAAGCTCCCACTTGGTGGTATCCAGCTTGCGGCCGTCAAAATCATCGTAAAAGGTTTCTACATATTGTTTCCCGTTGATTTCCCGGACCTCCGGCTCGTGGGGTGTCTTTTCGCAACCGCAAAGGCACAGGCTAAGCGCGAGAAGCAGAAACAAAGCAAGTTTGCGCATGGTCGTCCCTCCTGAAAACAGAGTAATATTTGATTTGGATTATATCAAAAGATATCGGAAAAAGCAACAAAAATAATAGGCGAAGCATTTTGCCTCGCCTATGTGCAGAACAGGTCTATTCCTCCTTCTTGGATAGTCCCAGACGGAATAAAGCACCTCCCAGAAGGGGGAGCAATTGCAGTGTCAAATGGTACCAGGATTGAAAATTACGGGGTACAGCCAGGATCATACGGTAAGTGAGGAAGAGGGAATAGGTGGGGAAAATGAGATACAAAAGGGCTTCAAGGGTGACACAGAAGGCAGGCAGAGCAAGAATCAATCCGCTAAGCCAAAGGACACGCCGCCAGGGAAGAGGAAAGGCTACGGGACGGAAAAGCAACAAGAGAGAAAGAAGAAAACTTCCTGAGGAAAAGTAGCCCAGCTGGGGAAGCCCCATATAACAGAGGTGGTAGATTTCCGCAAAAGAATAGGTTTGGTTTCGTAAGAGTTTCAGATAGGGGGTCAGGGTGAGGTCTATGGACAGAAGAAGCGAAGCGAAGAAGAAGCAAATCATAATCCACAGAATGGAGCGGCGGGAAGGACGAAGGCGAGGGGCATCGTGAAGCCCGTAGATCAGGTCTTCTACCCGCACCTCCAGGGCTTCTGCCAGTAAGCCTAAGGCATCTAAATCGGGCTCGCTTCGTCCCCGTTCCCAACTGCTTACCGTCTGACGGGTGACGTGGAGTTTTTCGGCCAGTTGATCCTGGGTCAGTTTTTTGCTGAGGCGAATGGTTTTCAGATTTTTGGGAAAGCTATGCATTTGGATGGATCCCTCCTTATGGAAAGACAATAGCATATGCAGAGGAAAATGTCACGCAAAACTTTGTTGCAATCGGGATTTCGGTGAAAAAAATGAAGGTCCCGGCGAAAATCTCCAAATTACATCTTCAAAAATAAGCCGCAGTTTGCTATAATAAGAGTATTGAAAGCGGAGTCGATTCCGCAACGAAGAAATGAGGATGTTTTGCTATGACCATTTCCGAACTTCGGGAAAAATTGACAGCTTTACATATAGAGGTCCAGGCGGATGTACCGGCATCCCGGGTGACCACCTTCCGCACCGGGGGAAATATTGCCCTTTTGGTCACAGTACATAATGAGGAAGAATGGATGACCGCCCTGACCCTCAGCGAGGGGATGAAGCGTAAAATCATCGGTAACGGCAGTAACCTCCTGGTATCCGACCAGGGATATGATGGAGTGGTGATCCACCCGGCTAAAGATAACGTGGAGATTCGGGTGGAGGGCAACCGGGTGTATGCTTTCGCGGGGGCGATACTTTCCAAAACGGCGGTTGCCGCAGCCGAGGCGGGTCTCACCGGCCTGGAATTTGCCCATGGCATTCCCGGTAGTGTGGGTGGCGCCGTCTATATGAATGCCGGGGCCTACGGCGGTACGATTGACGGCGTCCTGGAAAAGAGCATTTACTGGAAGAATGGCCGACGCTATGAGTTGGCGCTGGCGGATCATCATTATGGCTACCGGGAAAGCGTTTACAAAGAAAACCCTGATATGATCGTTATGGGGGCGGTCTTTGCCCTGATGGAAGGGAAAAAGGAAGAAATCTGGAATACCATGCGGGAGCTTTCGGGGAAACGCAAGACCTCCCAACCTCTGGAATTTCCCAGTGCCGGATCGGTGTTCAAACGGCCTGTGGGGAATTTTGCCGGGAAGCTCATTCAGGATGCGGGACTCAAGGGTACCCGAATCGGAGGAGCAGAGGTTTCACCCAAACATGCAGGCTTTATCGTCAACGTAGGGGGAGCTACCTCCACCGATGTGTTCCGGCTGATCCGGCACGTGCAGGATCGGGTCATGGCGGAATTTGGTGTCATGCTGGAACGGGAAGTGGAACTTCTGGGGGATTTTTTGGAAGGGGAATAAACCATGGAATTTTTGATTGTAACCGGCCTTTCGGGGGCCGGAAAAAGCCGGGCTGTGGTGGTACTGGAAGATCTGGGATTTTATTGCGCCGATAATATTCCGGCGGATATGGTGCCGGTTTTGGCCGATCTTTGTCGGGCGGGCGGAGAGCGCTATGCCAAAACGGCGGTGGTGGTGGACATTCGTACCCTGCGGACCGGTCCGGAGGCCCTTTTGGAAGCCTTTGACCGGCTGGACGAAAACCGCATGGAGTACTCGGTGATGTTCCTGGAGGCCCGGGACGAGACCATTCTGCGCCGCTATAAGGAGACCCGCCGTAAGCATCCTCTCCATAAGGGGGATACCACCATTCTGGAGGCAGTGCAAAAGGAAAAGGAAATCCTGGCACCCATCCGGGATCGGGCATCCTACGTGCTGGATACAACCGAAACCAGCGTCTCGGAGCTGCGACAATATATTGCCAGTTATTTTGACCGGGAAAAGAGCTCTCGGATGAATATTCGCATTCTTTCCTTCGGCTATAAATATGGGATTCCCCCCGAAAGCGACTTTGTGTTCGATATGCGTTTTCTGCCGAACCCCTTCTATATTTCGGAACTGCGCCATAAGGGAGGGGAGGATCCGGCGGTGGCCGATTATCTCAATGCTTTTGGAGAAACGGTGGAATTTCGGGAAAAGCTGGAGGAAATGGCCGCCTTCCTGCTGCCTTATTTTGATAAGGAGGGGCGCTCCTCTCTGGTGATTTCCATGGGCTGTACCGGTGGTCAGCACCGTTCAGTGGCCATGGCGGAGGCTTTGGGTGCGGCATTACGGGCCCAGGGCCGGGCAGTGACCATTTTGCACCGGGATCGGATGCGGAACATGGCGGAAATCCGGGGGAGGGATCAGTAAATGGACGAACCTCTGACTTATGTGGTTGCTTCCGGTAAAGGGGGCAGTGGTAAATCTACTCTTTGCGCCGGCCTCGCTTCGGCTCTGGCGCTGTCGGGAAAACGTGTGATTGCCCTGGATGCGGATTTTGGCATGCGAAATCTGGATATTTATACAGGGATGTGCGAAAATACGCTGTTTGATCTGTCCGACTATCTTCTGGGAAGGGTTTCCCTACGGGAAGTGGTGACTCCTCATCCTGAGGTTCGAAATCTTTCTCTGGTGGCGGCACCGGCCCGGGGCATCGAACTGGACACCGAAACCATGAGGAGAATCTGCCGGGAGCTTTTGACCTGGTGTGATTTCCTGCTGGTGGATGCGCCGGCGGGGATCGGAGAAGGGCTTCGCCTGGCGGCTGCCGGGGCGGACAAAGCCCTGATCGTGGCAACTCCCGACCTGGCAGGGGTGACCGATGCCCAGAATGCGGCCCGGATTTTGGCTGGGTATGGAATAGAAAATGCCGCTTTGCTGGTCAATCGGGTTCGCCCAAAACTTATTTCCCGGGGAATAGGACTGGATTTGGATGCTATCATCGACACGGTGGGAGCACCCATTCTGGGATACGTACGGGAAGATGACGGAATGCTCCGATATCGGCAAAATCTTTGCGAAATGATGATCCAAAAACGTCTTTCTCCGGCATCCCGGGATATCCAAAATATTGCCCGACGGATGGCGGGCGAAAGAGTAGCCTTAAAGCTTCGATAATTTGTGTATGTTTTTTCAAAATAAGCATTTACAACCGGGGCAAAAGGTGATAAAATACAAGGGTGAAAAAATGCCTTAGGGTATTTGTTTCAATTCCCTCAAGTGCTTTCAAAATAACCAAGGAGGAAATAATCACTATGGGCAGAAAACTCAAGTCCATGGATGGCAACAACGCTGCGGCATACGTGTCTTATGCGTTTACCGAAGTAGCCGGTATTTACCCGATTACTCCGTCCAGCCCCATGGCCGACTACGTTGACCAGTGGTCCGCCGCTGGCCAGAAGAACATCTTCGGCACTACCGTTAAGGTAGTCGAGATGCAGTCTGAAGCAGGTGCTTCGGGTACCGTTCACGGCTCCCTGGCCGCCGGTGCTCTCACCACCACCTACACCGCTTCGCAGGGTCTCCTTCTGATGATCCCGAACATGTACAAGATCGCCGGTGAACTTCTCCCCAGCGTCTTCCATGTTTCTGCGAGAACGGTTGCTTCCCACGCCCTGAACATTTTCGGTGACCATTCCGACGTTATGGCTTGCCGTCAGACCGGTTTTGCTATGCTGGCCGAAGGCAACGTACAGGAAGTTATGGACCTGTCCGCCGTGGCGCACCTGGCCGCCATCAAGGGCCGCGTTCCCTTCCTCAACTTCTTTGACGGTTTCCGGACTTCCCACGAAATCCAGAAGATCGCCATTTGGGACTACAAGGATCTGGCTGAAATGTGCGACATGGATGCGGTTGCCGCTTTCCGCAAGCACGCCCTGAACCCCGAACGTCCTGCTATGCGTGGTTCCCACGAAAACGGAGACATCTTCTTCCAGCATCGTGAAGCCTGCAACAAGTACTACGAAGAACTCCCCGCCATTGTTGAAGAATACATGGACAAGGTCAATGCCAAGCTCGGCACCGACTACAAGCTCTTCAACTACTACGGCGCTCCCGACGCTGAACGCGTTATCGTAGCCATGGGCTCCTTCTGCGACGTTACCGAAGAAGTCATCGACTACCTGAATGCTCACGGCGAAAAGGTCGGCCTCATCAAGGTCAGACTGTACCGCCCGTTTGCTACCGAAAAGTTCCTGGAAGCCATCCCCGCTACCTGCAAGAAGATCGCTGTTCTCGACCGTACCAAGGAACCGGGCGCCATGGGCGAACCCCTTTACATGGACGTTGTCAGCGCTCTTGCCAACGCCGGCATGAACGATGTTACCATCATCGGTGGCCGCTACGGTCTGGGCTCCAAGGATACTCCTCCCGCATCCGTCTTCGCCGTTTACGACGAACTCAAGAAGGATGCTCCCAAGCGTCAGTTCACCATCGGTATCGTCGATGACGTGACCAACATGTCCATCGCCGAAATGAGCCGTGAAGAAACCCCCAACACCGCCGCAGAAGGCACCATCGAGTGCAAGTTCTGGGGTCTGGGCGGCGACGGCACCGTTGGCGCTAACAAGAACTCCATCAAGATCATTGGTGACCATACCGATAAGTACGTTCAGGCTTACTTCCAGTATGACTCCAAGAAGACCGGTGGTGTTACCATTTCCCACCTGCGTTTCGGCGACAAGGCTATCAAGAGCCCCTACTATGTCAACAAGGCTGACTTCGTGGCTTGCCACAATCCGTCTTACGTCATCAAGGACTTCAAGATGGTCAACGACGTAAAGCCCGGCGGTATCTTCATGATCAACTGCCAGTGGACTCCGGAAGAACTGGCTCACCACCTGTCTGCCGAAGCCAAGCGTTACATCGCCAAGAACAACGTCCAGCTCTACACCATCAACGCCATTGACCTTGCCATCGAAATCGGCATGGGCAAGCGTACCAATACCATCCTCCAGTCTGCCTTCTTCACCCTGGCCAAGGTTATGCCCCAGGCTGAAGCTATCCAGTACATGAAGGATGCTGCTACCAAGTCCTACCTGAAGAAGGGTCAGGAAATCGTAGACATGAACCACAAGGCCATCGACGCCGGCGCCACCGCCTTCGTCAAGATCGACGTTCCCGCCGATTGGGCCAATGCTGCCGACGACGCTACCGAAGCTACCTATGAAGGCAAGCCCGAACTGGTCAAGATGGTCAAGAACATCCTCATGCCTGTTGGCAAGATGGATGGCGACTCCCTGCCTGTTTCCGCCTTCGTGGATCACGTTGACGGTCAGTTCGAACAGGGTGCTTCCGCCTACGAAAAGAGAGGCGTAGCCGTTTCCGTTCCCGCTTGGGATGCTACCAAGTGCGTACAGTGCAACAGCTGTGCTTATGTCTGCCCGCATGCTACCATCCGTCCGTATGCTCTCACCGAAGAAGAAGTTGCTGCCGCTCCTGCCGCTATGAAGGCTGTTCCTGTCAAGGCCGGCAAGGGCAAGGGCGTCTATCAGTACACCCTGGCTGTTTCTCCTCTGGACTGCATGGGCTGTGGCGTATGTATCGGCCAGTGCCCCACCAAGGCCCTCAAGATGGTTCCGCAGGAAGGCGAACTTGCTCAGCAGGAAGTCTTCGATTACTGCGTCGCCAAGGTTTCCGACAAGAAGGACGTTCAGGACAACACCGTCAAGGAGCCAGTTCAAGCGCCCGCTGCTTGAGTTCTCCGGTTCCTGCGCCGGTTGTGCTGAAACCGCTTACGCCAGACTGGTAACCCAGCTCTTCGGCGATCGTATGTACATCTCCAATGCTACCGGTTGTTCCTCCATCTGGGGCGGCCCGGCTGCTACCTCCCCCTACACCACCAACGAAAAGGGCCAGGGTCCCGCTTGGGCCAACTCCCTGTTCGAAGATAACGCAGAACACGGCCTCGGTATGTACCTGGGTCAGGAAGCTATCCGCAACAGCCTCGCCGCTCAGGCTAAGGAACTCATCGCTGTGGAATACACCGATGCTGACCTGAAGGCTGCTGCTCAGGAATGGCTCGACACCATGGCCAATGGCGAAGCTAACAAGGCTGCTACCGAAAAGTTCGTGGCCGAACTGGAAGCTTCCGTCATCGAAGGCTGCCCCTGCGAAGCTTGCACCCTCGGTGCTGCTATCCTCGCTAAGAAGGAATACCTCTCCAAGAAGTCCGTCTGGATCTTCGGCGGCGACGGTTGGGCTTACGACATCGGCTTCGGCGGCGTTGACCACGTTCTCGCTTCCGGCCAGGATGTTAACATCTTCGTATTCGACACCGAAGTGTACTCCAACACCGGTGGTCAGGCCTCCAAGGCTTCCAACATCGGCCAGGTTGCTCAGTTCGCAGCTGCCGGTAAGGATATCAAGAAGAAGAGCCTTGCTGAAATCGCTATGAGCTACGGCTACATCTACGTTGCTCAGGTGGCTATGGGCGCCAACCCCGCTCAGACCATCAAGGCCATTGCTGAAGCTGAAGCTTATCCCGGACCCTCCCTCATCATCGGCTACGCCCCCTGCGAAATGCACTCCATCAAGGGTGGTATGGTCAACTGCCAGGTCGAAATGAAGAAGGCTGTGGAATGCGGTTACTGGAACCTCTTCCGCTTCAACCCCGAAGCCGACAAGAAGTTCGTCCTCGACTCCAAGAAGCCCGCCGGCGGCTATCAGGAATTCCTGATGAACGAAGCTCGTTACAGCCGTCTGACCCGCGAATTCCCGGATCGTGCTACCGAACTGTTTGCCCGCAACGAAGCCGAAGCTATGGCTCGCTACGAGCATCTTGAAAAGCTGGTTGCTCTCTACTCTGCTGAATAATCAGAATAGAACACCTTCCAAACAAATTAAGGCCAGTCCCATTTGGGACTGGCCTTTTTGTTATTTGCGGGAAAAACTTAGATGTGGTGAATGCCGCCGATAACGTAGGGGAGATGAGCGGTATCGTTGACCAGGGGCAGGTTGAAGAGCAGTCGATCCAGAAGCCCGGTACCACCGTCTTCCGCCACCGAAAGGATTTTATTGGCGGTGGAATCCTTGTGGAAACCGATCTTGTAGTTCTTGAAAATGGAATTGAACTTGCCATCGGCCAGAATTGCGGTCTGGTATTCACCGCGATTGGTGTACCACATGCAGAAGCAGCTGTCCAGAATGGAGGTGACGCCGTCGGCAAAGCGGAACCCATTACCAAAGTGATCGCTGTAGCAGAAGCTGTACCAGTTGGAACCGGTGTGATCGTAGAAACCGCAGCTGTTTTGGTAATCGGTGTAGTCACAGGTATAGAGGGGGTGAAGGTTGCGCAGCGAGTTACCGGCGGACCGGATATCCAGACCGATATGGACGTCGGCAATACGCATATTGGTTAGGGTGTTGTCGTAGCCTTCCAGCAGGACACCGATGGAATCGGGTTTGCCGTTGCCCACGATGTTGACGTTAAGGATGTCGCAGTCGGAGGAGGCGCTGTTGGCGCCCCATTTGATATGGAGGCCCACCTGAACCTGTTTCATGGAAACGTCCCGGATCATGGTTTCCCGACCGCCGTCAATGGAAATACCCTTGGCCACGCTGCTCCCATCAAAAATACCGCCCACCAGGGAGTAGTTGGATCCCGGGGTACGGATATCGTTTGCCGGGTGGGAAGCGCCCAAACGGAGCATAGCTTCGTCGGAATCCCAGCTGGGGGCGGCTTTCAGGGTGGCGAAGTTGTCAAAACGAAGGGCAACGCTACGCTTGGGATCTGCGGGGGTCAGGATAGGTTTGGAGATCAGGTAGGTGCCGTCGGGGAAGTAGAGGGTGCGATTGGGATTTTCGTCGATCAGAGCCTGCAGGGCATCGGACACATCGGTGGTGCCGTCGGCAGGCAGGTAATCGGTGACCAGAATCATGGCCTTGCGGGATTCTTCAGAAAACATAAAAAACCTCCTTGAGTAGAAGTCGGTTGAGATATTCCTATTGTAGTACGACAGGTGAAAAATGTCAATAAAAAACCGCCGGGAAAACCGACGGTTTGAATGTATAGGTGGTTTTAGAAAGCCCAGTTTCCATCCCGAAAGATGGGATAGAGCTTGCCGTCCTTATCCTTGGCATCGATGGACAGGTCGGGGGACCCGATCATGAAATCCACGTGAATAATGGAGTCGTTGATACCAAGCTCCCGGCATTCCTCCAGGGTCTTATTGCCGAAATCCTGGATGGTATTTTCAAAACCGGCACCCAGGGCCAGGTGGCAGCAGGCATTTTCGTCAAACAGGGTGTCAAAGAAGGTGATGCCCGAATTTTGGATGGGGGAATCGTAGGGAACCAGAGCGCATTCCCCAAGATAGCAGGCATTTTCGTCCATGCTGATCATGGTGCGCAGGAGCTCTTCGTTCTTTTCAGCCTTGCAATCTACAACCTTGCCTTCATGGAAGGTCAGGGAGAAGTTTTCAATCATCTGGCCACGGTAAGAAAGGGGACGGGTGGCTACCACGGTGCCTTCGGCCATTCCCTTCTTGGGGGAGGTGAAGACTTCCTCGGAGGGAATGTTGGGGTTGAATTCCACGCCACCCAAGGTGTCTTCCGAACCACCCAGGAAGCTGCCTTCGGAGATCAGGCCGACGGTAAAGTCGGTACCATTTTCGGAATGGTAGATCAGCTCCACAGGGGCAATGTTATTGAGGTATTCACACCGCTTGGCCAGGTCGGCATTGTGGGCTTCCCAATCGGCTACCGGATCATTGCCATCGGCTCTGGCGGTGTAAAGAATCATTTCCCAAAGTTTTTCCATAGCAGCACCTACCCGCAATTCGGGGAAGACCTTTTTGGCCCATTTGGCACCGGGAACGGCGGCGATGCACCACTGATACTTGTTTTCCATCTTGTCGCGCAGTGGCTTAATGATGGGGTAAAGGGCTTGCTGTACCTTGGACATCTTTTTCTGGTCCACACCGGCCATACCTTCCGGGTCGGAGGAATCGATGTAGATGCGGGCGGGCAGGGTTTCAGCATAATGCTCGTAGCGCTTCAGTTCCCAATCCTCCATGGTGGAAAGGGTTTTCAGGGAAGCGTAGCGGTAGGTGGATTTGGTCAGGGGCTGGTAGCTCCAATCCACACGGACCCGGCGGGCACCGGCGCGGTAGCATTCATCTACTACCATCTTCACGAACTCGGGCTGGTCCAGTTCGGCGGTGATGATAACATCCTGGCCCTTCTGTACGTTGGCGCCTTTTACGGCGATCAAACGGGCGTATTTCTGCAGTACGGTCTTTTTCATAGGTTACTCCTTTATGGTAATTGATTTATTCAGCGAAGAAATGAGCTTCTACCCGGGCACAAAGCTCGTGGTAGACCGGCAGGTGATATTCCTGCACCTGGTAGGTTTCGGTGGCGGGAACGGCAATGGTTATATCACAAATGGTCTTCAGTTTGCCCCCGGTTGCTCCGGTCAGGGCTACGGTGGTCATACCAATGGCGTTAGCCACTTGGGCGGCAGCCACGCAGTTTTTGGCGTTGCCGGAGGTGGAGATGCAGATGAGCATATCGTTGATTTTGCCAAGACCTAGTACCGCTTGGGCATACTGCAGATCAGGGTCCACATCGTTGGCAAAGGCGCTGGATAGGGCTGCGGAAAATTCCGGCAGGGCAATGGCAGGAAGACCCACCTGAAGTTTCGACAGGGTGTCATCCGACAGGGTAGGAGAGGCGTCCTTCATGACCTTCTTATCCTCGTCGGAAATGGGGCGTTTTTTCAAAAAGCCTTTCATCAGCTCGCCCACAATGTGACTGCTGTCGGCGGCACTGCCGCCATTGCCGCATATAAGGAGCTTGCCGCCGGCCTCATAGATCTCGATCAGCCGGTCGATAACGGCATCCAAATCCTCCCGGCATACTTCAAGAGCGGGGTAACGGGTGTAGAGGGTACTTTTCATGTTTCCTCCTTAGACCAGGGCGGCTGCAAGGGCCGCGTAATCGCCGATGCTGTCCCCCAGGGCGGCGGGACGAATGCTGCAAACCGCCAGGGAACGGGGCAGGGCGTATTGTTTCAAACTGCGTTCCATAGCCGGACGGAGCAATCCTTCCGAACGGGCAAAAACGCTGCCAATAACGATGACTTCGGGATTCAAAAGGTCCACCAGAATGGCAAGACCCTTGCCTAGGTAGCTGCCGCAGGTATCGTAGACCCGGATGGCGGTTTCATCCCCATCCAGGGCGGCCATGGCGATGGATTTGGCGGTGATGTCGGTGAGGGCGGATCCTTCCGGGAAGAAGGCGGGACGCACCCCGTTTTGCAGGGCCTCTTCTGCATAGGTACGACCCAATTGGGCAATGCCGCCACCACTACAGAAACCTTCAAAGGAACCAATCTTGCCGTATCCGGCAGGACCGAAGTTATCCAGTGAGATATGGCCCGCTTCCCCGGCCATGTCGTTGGTTCCGGCATAAAGCTTACCGTCCAGAATCAAACCGGCACCCAGTCCGGTGCCAAAGGTCAGGAAAGCCATGTTCCGGCTGCCCTTCCCTGCCCCATAACGCCATTCGGCCAGGGCGCAGGCGTTGGCATCGTTTTCCAGATGGGCTTTGGCACAAAAACGGGCCTCCAG
>SVKS01000067.1 GCA_015068345.1 Oscillospiraceae bacterium | reverse complement strand
CGAGATTCTGCGGGATATGGTGAAGGAACGGGATGGAGTCATGCTTCACGATTGCCGCAAGCACAATCAACAGCGGGGCGCCATGGCCATCTACTTCCTGGGCAGGCTGGGTGATCGGGAAATTCTTCCTGCCCTGGAGGAGATCGTTACCGATCCCCATGAGATGGAGCGCCCCGCCTATCACCAGGAATTTGCCATGGGTACCCGCTACAAAATCGAGGGGTTCCGGGCGGAGTATTTCCAGTTTGTGTCGGGTGCCACCATGGCCCTGATCCGCATTGGGGACCAACACCCCGATCTGCAGGGTAAAATTGCCGCCATCTTCCAAAAGGCCTTTGGGGATGGGAGCTATTATCACCGTATCACCTCCCGACCCCGCATGAGCAGTGAGGGCGGTATGGTGGAAAATATCGCCGCCGTGGCCTTTGCCGCTGTCAAACGGTGGGAAAAGTAAAAAAGCAGGCGCATCGCAATTTTGCGGTGCGCCTGTTTTGTAGATGGTAAAATCGTATCAACCTTTCTCCTATCCCGAACTTTTACTTGCAATTGGGTGGGGGAAACGGTAAAATGAAACCATAGAGAAAGGGGGCGAGTGGGTGAACGGACCGTTTTTGAAAATCACCTGGTCCAAGCTGAAGCTGGAGGAGCGCCGGGAGGTTTCGGCGCTACATAAACACCGGGTGTACGAGCTTCTTTTCCTGGTGCAGGGACGGGCGAATTATTGCGTGGAGGGGAGCCTTTACCAGTTGACCTCTGGGGATCTTTTGATCACCAAACCCAACGAAGCCCACATTTGGATTAACCAAAACGACGTGGAAACCGCCCTGTACGAGCAAATTGTGGTTCGCTTCAACGGGGAAGCCATTGAAGAAGAAAAGCGGGAGGACATCCTTTCCATGCTGGATGGCCGGGAGTTTGGCCACTGCAATTGCTACCCCGCCGCCCTGTTTTCGGATGCACCCTGGTATGAGCTACTGACAAAATTGTGGGAAAATCAGGGGCAGGAAGCCCTGACTGCCCTGCTTTGGGAAATGTGCCGCCGTTACCCTATCCTGACCCAACGGGGACAGGAGCCAATCGACCCAGTGGATCGCATTACCGCCTACATCCACGAAAACCTGACCCACTCCCTGAACGTGGAACAGCTTTGCAAGCGCTTTTACATCAGCCGGGCTCACCTTTACCGTCTGTTCCGGGAAAAGCTTGGTTATTCGGTGTGGGACTACGTGGTGGAAAAGAGGCTCCTGCTGGCCAAGGCCCTGATCGAGGGTGGGGAGCATCCTACCACTGTCAGCGAAAAGTGCGGCTTTGCCAACTACTCGGCATTTTACAAAGCCTATACCACCCATTTTGGTACCTCTCCCCAAACCAACAAGGGAACCGGGGCCAAAACCTACGTGGATCCATAAGAAAGACGATTGGAGGACACTATGCAAAACGGAAAGATATTGATCTGGATGAATCTTTTGGGCTTTCATCGGGATGATGCCGACCGGGGGGTGGAGCGCTTCCTGGACCGGACCGGTTTTGTGCCCGACGGGGTGTGCGCCCTTATGTGCAATTCCGACTTTTTCCACCAGCATCGGGGCATGGGGGAGGAATACACCCTGCCCCCGGACAACTGTGCCTATTGGGGCGTGCCCCGGAACGCGGAGCGGGAACGGCAGCCTTGGACGAATTATAACCTTCGGGAATTGACCCATAATCTGGCGGCGAAGGGATGCAACACCTACGCCAGCATTTTCGGCAACTACCTGGGAAGTGCCTTCCACCGGGAATGGATCGAGGATCACCCGGAAATTCGCCGCCACGGTGTTGCGGGGGAGAAGGGCACCCCGGGACTTTTTGCCTTGAAGCGCTTTCAGGATGGCAGCTATTACGAGGACTTTTTCATTGATAAGGTGGCCGAGACCCTCACCGATTACGGCATGAAGGGGATCCATCTGGCAGACGGCTTCTGCCCCCCAAGCGGCGGCATGATGAGCGACGTGGACTATTCCACCGATTTTGTGGGACAGTTTCTGGATCACACCGGCATTACCCTGCCTGAAAACCTGATGGCCACCCTGGGGGACGATTCTGCGGAAGCGGAAAAGGCCAGGGCGGGCTGGATCTACCGGAACAAGCGTGTAGAATGGATCGAATTCAATGCTTGGCGGTGGGAAGTGTTTTTCAAAAAGCTCACAACCCGACTCCATGCCATTGGCAAGGAAGTGATTGTGCTGGGCATGTACTGTACCGACCCCTTCGAAACTCTCTACTGCCTGGGGGTGGATCTGCGGCGCATTGTGGAGGCGGGGGTGGACACCATCAGCGCTAACATTCTGCCCGCCAGCTGTTTTATTGCGGGCAAGGACGACCGGGCGGATTTCTTCCACAAATACATGGCCCTGGCCTCCACTACGGCGGCCCATCTGCCCAAAGGACATTTGATCTCCATGCTGGGACTCCAGGACGCCACCGAGGAGTGGAGCATGATCCATCACGCTCCCACCCGCCACGAGCGGGATCTTTACAGCATGATGGCCTACCACCTGATCGATGGGGAGGGACCCTCCCGGGCGCTGGGGGGCTATTTCCTGTGTCTGGGGGATGGTATTCCCAAGGAGGATTGGAATTGGGAACGGGAACGGCTGGAAGCGGCCATGACCGCCGACGGGGTGGAGATCCTGTCCCCGGTGATGCTCTGGTCGGAAGCAGCCTACAAAGCCATGCTCCGGGAATACATCCAAACCCGGCGATGGACGCCCCACAAGCATTTTTATGAAATGTCCAAAGCCGGCACCATGTGTGCCGCCACCGTCACCCCGGAAGGGCTGAAGCACCACAGGGGAGCCGTGTTGGTGCCCAACTTCGATATGCTGCCCGAAGAGGAAAAGCAGATGGTGCTTGCTTATCCCGGGCCGGTGCTTTGCACCGCCGCCCCGGATTTTGAGCCGGAAAGCCAGGGGATTTGCCCGACATACCAGGCTTTTGACCGTTTCAGCAGCTATCCTTTGAGGATATTCCTCCTGAACGCTGCTCCCTCCGACGAAATCAGGGCGGCGGTGGAGGCGCTTCTTGGGGTGGATGATGGTACCGAAAACCTGACCGGGAATATTCCAAATCTTCCCGAGCATCGCTACGTGCTGGAGGATACTCTGGTATTCCAGAAGGTCACCGAAGGGTTTGTGAAGGCCATGGCGACCCTGCTTCGGGATATTTCTGATCTGCCCTTTGAAAGCGACAAACCTACCATTATTTTGAAACAGCGGGACGGGGCTTACCGCCTCTATCTGTATAACGACAGCGACATCAAATATCACCGGGCCTTTGTAAAATCCAAGCGGGAGATCCGGGAAGCCAAAACGGTGACCCACTTCCCCATTCTACCGCCCCGGTGGATCGCCCAGGCATCGGGAGAATTGCACCATATCTACAAGGACGGGGAAAAGCCGGTGATGCGGAATTTTGAAATCAAGATCCAGCCCGCAGGGGTTACCATTGTGGATCTATATCTCGACTAAGGGGAAAGGAGAAGGCGCATGTATATCGGGGAACTCAAAAACATCAAAAGCGTGACCTATACCCATAAGGGGACGGAGGTTCCTTTCCCACCCTCCTATGGTACCACCTGGAACTGGAAATATGCCTACGATGATGCCATCGACGTAACCTACACCCTGGAGGGAGAGTCCTACCTGGGAGCGGTTAGCCTGGATATCACCGAAAATGCGGTGAAAAAGGTGGAGATCCTGGTGGACGGAACTCCCGCCGGGGTCTACGCCGCCGAAACCGGTAAATTGACCGGAGGCAGGCTGGATATTCCGGTGGGGATCAAGGGAACGATGGTTACCATCCGGTTCTATACCGACCTTCAGGATCTGACCCTCCATAAAATCGAACTCCTGGGCGCCCACGATGATGGGAAGCCCTTGGTGTGGCCAACCCCTAAAAAGATTGAGTATCTGGGAGGGTTTGTCAAAATCAAGGACGTGGTGGCCAAAAACGGAGACCCGGACGAGGTTTTCGGAGCGGAGTTTTTGAAGGAACGGCTTACCGAAAAGCTTGGGGATTGGAGGGCTCCTACCGGGGTTACGGTGGTGGTGGAAAAGTGCGGTCATAAAAGCTATGACAAAGAGCACTACACCGTGAAGACCACGAAAAAACAGATCACCATCAAGGCAAAGACTCGGCTTGCCCTGCTTTACGGTACCGATACCCTGCTGCAGCTGGCAGAGGAGGAGGGGGTACCAAGATTCTCGGTGGATGACCGCCCGGACAAGGAATTCCGCGGCTTCCATGCGGGATTACCCCAGCTTCATCAATTTGAATTCATGCGGCGGCTGTTCCGTTACGTGCTACTGCCCCTGCGTTATAACGCTCTGTTTGTGCAGGTTTCGGGCTGTATGCGTTACGACAGCCACCCCGAAATCGCTGAAGCCTGGCAAAAAACCGTTGAGGGCTACCGGAAGGGAATCCTGCCCACCCCGCCCCATATCTTCATGCTGGCCATGGGGGATATTTTGGAAAAGGAGGATGTGCTCCGCTACGTGGGCTACGCCCGGGAACTGGGGATGGAGATCATTCCGGAGGTGCAGAGCCTGGGCCACGTGCAGTATATTACCATTGCCCACCCGGAGCTTGCGGAAATCGAGGAAGCCTCGGTTTCGGTGGAGGACACCCGCACCGAGGATGAGCGCCCGGCGGAGGAATACCACCATTGCTATTGCCCGAGTCTGGAGGAATCCTATCGGATCATTTTTGATATCATGGACGAGGTGGTGGACCTTCTGAAGCCCGAACGCTACGTGCATATCGGCCATGACGAGGTGTACCAGATCGGGCTTTGCAAACGCTGTCGGGAAAAGGACCCTGCCGACCTGTTTGCCACCCACGTGAACCGGCTCCACGACCACCTGGCGCAAAAGGGGCTGGGCACCATGATGTGGGCCGACATGCTCCAGCCTCCCCCCGCCGCGAACTACCCCACCTGGAAAGCCATTGATAAAATTGCCAAGGATGTGGTCATGCTGGACTTCATCTGGTATTTCAATATTCCCCGGGACATTGAAGACAACCTCCTGAAAAAGGGGTTCCGGGTGGCGGTGGGGAACCTCTATTCCTCCCACTTCCCCCGCTACAAGTCCCGCATTACCAAAAAGGGCATGATCGGGGGCCAGATCTCCACCTGGCTGGAAAACAGCGAGGAAGTTTATGGCAACAACGGTAAGCTCTGGGACGCGATGTATCTTTCCGAAATGCTTTGGAATACCGGGGAATACGAGGAACGCAACCGAAGAACCTACACCCATCTGCTGTCGGAACATCTGCTTTCCCCCATGCGGGATAACCTCCGGGGGAAATATCACCCGTCAGGGTATGCGGAAACACAAATCTCTCTGCCGAGTGGGAAGTCCGCCCCGGCGGAGCTTTTGGAGCTTTGTCCCGGCGCCATTATCCTGGGGGATCAGGAGATCCCGGTGAATGGCAAATATGAACGATTGATATTTGATCACGCCACCCTCCATTCCTCCCCCCGGATCGTATGGGAACCCATCGAAAAAATGGGAGATTATTTGGTTCGTTACGCCGACGGCACGGTGGAAAGGGTGCCGGTGAAGTACGCCGAAAATATCATGGCCTACCAAACCATCTATGCGGAACCCATGCACCAGGAGTTTTACCGTCACAACGGCTATGTGGGTACCTGGTTCATCGACCCGGCTTACCAGGGGAAGGACCGGAAGGGGGAGGATCTGACCGTGGGCGGCTTTGTGTGGGAAAATCCCCATTCCGAAAAGGAAATCGCCGCCATTACCTACCACCCGGTGGAAGACGACTATTGCGGATTGGTCCTGGCGGGGCTTCGAGGATGTAATCCCAGGTAAAAACTATGAAAATTTCCCTTCTCCTGTGGGATTTTGCTTTACTTTAGCCTCAAAATCCAGTATACTGAAACTATCAAAACGAGGGAGGAAATCACCTTGAAAAAACTCAACGTTGCTATCATCGGACAAGGCCGCAGCGGCAAAAACATCCACGGTGCCTTTTTGCGCAGTGAGGCAAACCTGTGGTTTGATGTGAAATACGTGGTGGACGCAGACGAATTCCGCAGAAAGGTGGCGGAGGAGATCTATCCCGGCTGCCGTACCTTTGAAAGCTATCAGGAGCTGTTTGCCTGCTCCGATATCGACCTGGTGGTAAATGCCACCTTCTCCCACATGCACTATCCCATTGCCAAGGATCTTCTGGAACACGGCTTCAACGTTCTGGTGGAAAAGCCCCTGGGCCGTAACCGCTATGAATGCCAGGATCTGATCAAAACCGCCGGGGAAAAGGGCGTCCTTTTGGCTCCCTTCCAGCAATCCTTCTTTGCTCCCTACTACATGAAAGCCCAGGAAATCGTCAAGAGCGGCGTTCTGGGGGATATTCTGCAGGTAAACATCACCTACTCCGGCTTTGCCCGCCGTTGGGACTGGCAGACCCTGCAGAAAAAGCTTGCGGGCGGCATCTATAACACCGGGCCCCACCCGGTGGGACTGGCCCTTGGTTTCCTGGATTTTGATCCCAATACCCGGGTGATCTATTCCAAGCTTGGCAAAGCCCTCACCAGCGGCGATGCCGACGATTATTGCAAGCTCCTTCTGGAAGCACCGGGTAAACCCCTGGTAGACTTGGAAGTCTGCTCCAACGACGCCTACCCCGAATGGAACCTGAAGATTCTCGGCACCCGGGGCACCTTGAAATCCAACCTGGGGGAATATATGCTGACCTACATCGTGGATGGAGAAAACGTACCCCGCCCCGTGCAGGAGGAATTTCTGAAGGACGAAAAGGGTGAACCCATCTATTGTGGGGAAACCCTCATCAAACACGAAGAAAGCGGCAAATTTGACGCCGCCGAAGTCTTCTCGGGTGCGGTGGGCCACGTGTACAGCGAGCTCTATGCCGCCATTACCGAGGGCAAGCCCATGACCATTACCGCCGAAATGGCCACCGAGATCATTGCCGTCATCGACCGGGTGCATGCCGATAACCCCATGCCCCTGGAATTCTGAGGTGGAGACCATGAAAAAAGTCGTAATTCTGGGATGCGAAAACTCCCATGCGGATACCTTCCTGAAGCTCATCCAGACCGGGAATTATCCTGAAATTGAGGTGGTTGGGGTCTACAGCGACGACCGTGCCGCCGCCGAAAAGCTTAACGCCGCTTTTGGAGTAGCGGTGATGGATCGCTATGATCAGGCGGTGGGCCAGGTGGACGGGGTCATGGTGACCGCCCGCCACGGGGATAACCACCTGAAATATGCCGCTCCCTACATCCCTTCCGGGGTACCTATGTTTATGGATAAGCCGGTTACCGTGAAGGAAGCCGAAGCGGTGGCCATGATGGAAGCTATGAAGGCGGCGGGCGTTCGGGTCACCGGCGGCTCCTCCTGCCGGCACATTGCCGAGGTGGAAACCCTGAAAGCCGAACATGAAGCTGGTACCGGCGGCAAGACCCTGGGTGGCTTTGTCCGGGCTCCCATCTCTCTCAAAAACGATTACGGTGATTTCTACTTTTACGCCGAGCATCTGGTGGATATCCTGATGGAAATCTACGGCTGGCATCCTGAAAGCGTCACCGCCTTCCAAAAGGGGGAAAAGATCACCGTGGTATTCCATTATCCGGATTATGACGTGACCGGTCTTTACGTGGACGGTAACTATACTTACTATGCAGCTCGTCATTCCGAAGAAGGAATCCATGGGGAAATCCTGGACGTGACCGGGGCGTCCCCCTGCTTCCGGTTGGAGTTTGAAGCCTTCTACGACCTGCTTTTGGGTGGGGAACAGAAGGTGAAATACGAGGATTTCATTGCCCCGGTGTTTGCCATGAACGCCATCTGCCGAAGCCTGGAATCCGGGAAAACCGAAAAACTTACGGAGTATGAAGTGAAATGAGTAAGTTGATTCTTTCGGCATTTGCCGACGAATATGCCGATAGCTTCATCGGACAGCTGGAAGTCTTGGCGGAGCTTGGTATCGGATTTATAGAGCCCCGTTTTCTTGACAAGATCAACGTGGCCGATCTGAGTCCCGCCCAGGCCAAGGGAGCCAAAAATCTGATGAACAGTTTCGGCATCCGGGTATCCTCCATGGGCTCCCCCCTGGGAAAGATTACCCTGGATGAAGATATGGAAGCCCACCTGGAAAAAGCCAGACGGGTATTTGAAACCGCGAACCTCTTTGAAACCAAATTCGTCCGCTTTTTCAGCTTTTATCCCGGAGCGGGGCAGGAAATTGCCCGGGAGCGGGAAACCGTGCTGGATCGGGTAGGAAGGCTTATGGAGCTTGCGGAAAGCTATGGTCTGACCCTGTGCCACGAAAACGAAGCCAAGATCTACGGGGAAAGTGACGACGCCTGCCTGGATCTTCTGGAAGCATTCGGGGGTCGGGTGAAGTGCGTGTTTGACATGGGGAACTTCGTCCTTGATGGGGTGGAGCCCATGGGGGCGTTTGAAAAGCTGGCACCCCACATTGCCTACTTCCACATTAAGGATGCCCTGGCCGCCGGTGCCATCGTACCACCGGGGTGCGGGGAAGCCAAAATTCCGGAAATTTTGGGATCATACAAAAAAACCATGAAGGAAGATACCTTTGTCAGCCTGGAACCCCATCTGGAGACCTTCTCGGGCTTGAACAGCCTGGTGGGCAAAAGCTTCGAAAATCCCTACCGTTTTGAAAACAGGGGAATCGCCTTCCGAACCGCAGCAGAGAATTTGAAGGATATCCTGGCAAAGCTATAAAGGGGGAATACATATGAAAACTATCCAAAAAGACACTCTCACCGCCATGGTGTTTGATAACCGCACCCTCATGGGGGAGGCGGCGGCAAAGGATATTGCCGCAAAGATCAAGGAACTTCTGGAAACCAAGGAGCACATCAATATGATCTTCGCCGCGGCTCCCTCCCAGCGGGACGTGCACAAGGCCCTGGTGGAGGATCCCACCATTGATTGGAGCCGGGTGCAGGCCTTCCACATGGACGAATACGTGGGCCTTTCCAAGGATGCTCCCCAGGGGTTTGGAAACTTCCTGCGGGAACACATTTTTGGTAAGGTAAATTTCCGCTCGGTCTATTACATCGACTGCGAAGCCGCTGACCCCCAGGCAGAATGCGACCGCTACGCCGCCCTGCTCAGGGAGCATCCCACCGATATCGTGGTGCTGGGCATCGGGGAAAACGGTCATATCGCCTTTAACGATCCGGGAGTTGCCGATTTCAACGATCCCTGTGACCTGAAGCTTGTGGAACTGGACGACATGTGCCGCAATCAGCAGGTAAATGACGGCTGCTTCGCCACCCTTTCGGAGGTACCCACCCACGCCCTGACCATCACCGTTCCAGCCCTGGTGCGGGCTCCGGCCCTTTTCTGCATCGTTCCTGCCGCCACCAAGGCAAACGCCGTGCGGGACACCCTCCAGGGTGAAATCGGTGAGCATTGCCCTGCCACCATCCTCAGGACTAGGGAAGGAGCCAAGCTCTACCTGGATCCGGAAAGTGCGGCGAAATTATGAGTGAACTGCTTCGTATCCGCTCCGACCGCATCCTGACCCCCGATGGCTGGGTGGACGGTGTGGTCACGGTGGAGCAGGGGAAGATCACTTCGGTGATCCCCGGTGGGAGGGAGGCCGACCTGGATTATACCGGAAAAGTCTTGCTTCCCGGCTTTATCGACATGCATACCCATGGGGCAGGGGGACACGATTTTCTCCATTCCTCCCCGGCGGAGGTGCTTGCGGGATGCAATTTCCATCTGCAACACGGCACCACCACCATCCTCCCCACCATTTCGGCGGCCCCCTTTGCCGATATGCGAAAAGCCGTGGCCGATATTGCCGAAGTGATGGAAAGCGGGGAAGCCCTGGGGAATATTCTGGGCGCCCACATGGAGGGACCCTACCTGTCGGCGGCCCAATGCGGTGCCCAATGTCCCGACTGCATCACCGAACCCAGGGAGGCGGAATACCGATCCCTCATGGAGGGATTTGGGAAATATATTGCCCGCTGGACCTACGCCCCCGAAAACGACCCGGATGGTGCCTTTGCCCGCTACCTTTCGGAAAAAGGGGTCCTGGTTTCCGCCGGACATACCGATGCCAAATATCCTGATATGGTAACCGCCATCGAAAACGGGTGTAAGCTCATTACCCATCTTTACTCCTGCACCTCCACCATCACCCGGGACCACGGTTTCCGGAGCCTGGGGGTCATTGAAAGCGCCTACCTGCGGGACGAGCTTTTTGTGGAGATCATTGCGGACGGCAAACACCTGCCCGCCGATCTTCTACGGCTGATCGTCAAGCTCAAGGGAAAGGAAAGGGTGGCATTGATCACCGACAGCCTTGCTATTGCCGGTACCGACGTGACCGAGGGGATTATGGGTGCCACCGAGTTTATTGTGGAGGATGGGGTCTGCAAACTCCGGGACCGCTCCGCCTTTGCCGGCAGCGTTGCCACCGCCGATCGGTTGGTGGAGGTGATGGTGCGGGAAGCAGGCTTCTCCCTTTTCGACGCCGTGGAAATGCTCACCCGCATCCCTGCCAAAATCCTTGGTCTTTCCAAGGGACAGATCACCCCAGGCTACGACGCCGATCTGGTGGTCATGGACGACGATTTTAGCGTGCAAGCCGTATTTGTGGCGGGAAAATTGGTATAAAGCAAACATAAAAAATCCGCAGCGAATGATTTCGCTGTGGATTTTTTCACCGAATGGTTGCAGAAAACTCTCCAACCATTTGCTTGCAAAGAGTTATGTTTGCGGCGTATAATGATAAGTAACAAAAATGCATAACGAAAATAACGAACACGGATCGATCGTTTGCGAAATGGATAAAGGAGGATTAATCGATGGCACTCGAAAAAACGGTTCTGGATGAAAAAAGCATCTCGGAATTATTATCCAAGAATTATGGGATCACACCTATATCCATGGAAAAATTGAAGCTTGGAAGTGCCAACTGCTTTCGGGTATGTGATGGGACGAAGGATTACTTCTTGAAGGAGTTTCAAAGCTCCTTTTCGGAAAAAGAGATCGTGCAAGAAGCAAAACTTGTGGAGCATCTTTCATACACAGATATACCTGCCACAAGGTTTTATAAGACCAATCGGGACGAATTTGTGTTAAGTTATCAAAATCACGTGATTTGCCTGGAAGAGTTTGTCGAAGGTGAGGCGTATGACTATGATAACTTGCCGCCTCACTTACTTTCTTCGGTGGGGGGAATGCTTGGGAAACTCCACAGAGCGCTCAAAGATTATCCGTTGCCTGTGGATATGTCGGATCAATGGTTGGAATCCTTTTCTGCGGATAATCTGATATCACAATATGATTCCCTGATTCAAATTGCAGAGGGGAGAATGGATGACAAGAATACGAAGCAGATCATCGCGGATTTGGAATACAAAAAACGGTTAGCGGGTCGGTGTGGTGAATATAAAAAATACTATGAGGGTATTACGTATTGCTCCACACATGGTGACTATCAAGGGTGTCAACTCATTTTTGAGGGGGATCGAATCAAAGCGGTGATTGATTTTTCTTCGGCTGCTTGCTTGCCCGTAACCTGGGAAATTATGAGGTCCTTCGTACAATCATCCAAGTCCTGCAGAAGCAATGCAATAATCGATATTCCGGCTTTTTGTGAATATGTCAGGGAGTATATGGCATATTCGCCGCTCACAAAAACAGATATGATTGCCATGCCGTACGTGTATTTGTTTCAGCTTGCACGAAGTAAGTATGGTTATCCACAATACTTGAAATCCAATTCGGAGGATAAGGAAGAATTGTTGCAATTTGCTTTTTGGCGCACAAAGATGTGCCGTGAGGTTGAAGAAAAAGCAGAGAAGATTTCGGATGCACTGCTAAGTATGCTTTGAAATGCGGCGACAAAAACGGAGGTGGAATGATGTTGATTGGGGACAAAATACGGTTACTGCGAAAGTACAAGGGAATCACACAGACACAGCTGGCGGAGGTCCTGTCGGTTTCAGCCCAATCGGTGAGCAAATGGGAAAACCATCTGTCTTCCCCCGATATTTCCATTCTTCCGGTGATCGCACGCTATTTCGGTGTCACCATGGACGAGCTTTTTGGGTATCGTTTGGATGCTCTCAACTACAAGGATCGCTTTATTCGGTTTATGGCCAATAACGGCATGCTTCGGTTTGGGGAATTTGCTCTAAAAAGCGGCAGAATTTCCCCCTATCACATTCATAGCGGATATAATCTGACCGGAAGCCAGGTGGCAAAGCTTGGAGAGTTTTACGCCGAATGTATCCGGAATCAGGGTATCGAAGCCGGTTGCCTGGTGGGGAAGGATCACAAGGATACGCCCCTGGTGGTGGCAACGAGTATAACGCTCTTTACCAAATACGGTATGGATCTGGCCTACGGGGACAAAAATGCTGAAAACGAGCCCGGCAAGATCACCCTGATCACCAATACCCTGACCTCGGGGGCGTCCATCACTTCCGCGTTGGAGCGCATGCAGAATAAAATGAAAAAGCTTCCCTCCGACGTTGTGGTGTGTGTGGACCGGATGGAACGGTCCGACCATTCGCCCCTTTCCGCCAAGCACGAAATCGAAGGCCGGTACGGGGTGAAGATCCATCCCATCGTCAATGCCGAAGATATCGCCAGAGCGATGGAAAACGGTGTCATTTCGGCGGGAGAATACGATGAAAAAATCAAGGACTATCTGGCCAGTTACAGGGGGGAATGAGATATGAAGATGGTGGATCGGCTGATTGAAAGCATCATCCGCAGGAAAAATCCCACCGTGGTGGGGCTGGATCCCGATATTGGGAAGATCCCCGCCTGTTACAAGGATGCTTCGCAAAATGAAGATCCCCGGGCGGCGGTGGCAGAGGTGATCACCGTTTTCAACCGGGACGTCATCGACACCATTTTTGACCTGGTGCCTGCGGTAAAGCCGCAAATGGCATTTTATGAAAAATACGGCTCCCATGGAGTAGCGGCTTTTGAAAAAACGGTAGCCTACGCAAAGGCTAAGGGGCTTGTGGTGATCGAGGATGCCAAACGGAACGATATCGGTAACACCGCGAAGGCCTATGCGGACGGACATCTTGGTATGGTGGAGTTGTTGGACGGAACCAAAAGCCCCTCTGTGGATGCCGATTTTCTGACGGTGACTCCCTTCCTGGGAAGTGAAAGTCTTTCGCCCTTTGTGGAAACCTGCGTGAAATACGACAAGGGGGTCTTCGTTCTGGTGAAGACCTCCAACCCCGCCTCCGGCGAGATCCAGGACGTGGTGACCCCCGGCGGCAAAACCATCAGCCAGATGATCGCCGCCTACGTGGCGGAACAGGCCGAAGCATGCGTGGGTAAGTGGGGATATTCTCCTATTGGAGCGGTGGTGGGTGCCACCTATCCGGGGGAAGCGGCGGAGCTTCGAAGGCTCATGCCAAGGAGCTATTTCCTGGTTCCCGGCTATGGGGCTCAGGGAGGAGGAGCCAGGGACATCCTGCCCTGCTTCCGGGAGGATGGCCTTGGGGCCGTCGTCAATTCCTCCAGGGGTATCCTCTATACCCACATGAATGATCGGGAAAGAACGATCTGCACCAGGCAGGAATACCTGGCGGGTGTGAAAGCGGCCACTAAAGAAATGCAAAAGGATATCTATGCCGCCTTGAAGGGCGAATATCCCAAAATGGTCTACTAAAAAACCTCCGTAGTCGAACACCGACTGCGGAGGTTTTCTGTCAGAGGGCCATAAGCTCGGATCTGTCGATCTTTTTGATGCGGAGCTTGTTCAGGGTGCCGCCGTCTTCGGGACCGCCGGCGCAGTAGGCCAGGAGAAGATTGCCATCGGGGGCTTCATGAATGGCGGTGTAGCAGTAACCGTGGTCGGGGTCATCTTCGGCGGCTTGGTAATCGGTGAAGGTTTTTCCGTCGTCCCGGCTGATGGCAATAGCCAATGGAGTACGGCCCCCGGTCCAAACGCCGCCTGCAAACTGGCTCCGGCCGTTATAGAGGGGGATTGGGTTCCAAACCACCAGAATTTCCCCGGTGGAAAGCCGCTTGGTGCACATGGGGGATACCGGTGAGGTGAAGGGGGAAGGGGTGGGCTCCGACCAGGTGGTCCCATCGTCATTTGACCAACACTCGTACTGTCGGCCCGAATCGTTTCGGATGTAACACCAGATTCGTCCGTCTTCTAAGGGCAATAGTCCCGGCTCCTGGGCACCGGAGGTGATGCCCCGGGCGGGGGGCATGGGGGTGTCGTCGGTGATCTTTCGCCAGGTGACTCCGTCATCATCCGAGGCAAACAGGGTGAAAAGGCCGGGATAAAGGGTATCAAATACCTTTTTACCGGCTTCGTTAATCTTGCAGGTCAGGGGGTGCCTGGCGGCGGGGGCCAGGAGCCGCCCGGTGGCTGTGCGGATGACCCGGTCGTTGTTTACCACAAAATAACCCCGGGGATCGGTGCAAAGTACCGGTTCCGACCAGGTTGCACCTTCGTCAGCCGAGCGGGTCAGGAACAGACGGCAATGCTCCACGTCGGTCTTCATCAGGAAGAAAAGGCCGATATCCCCGTT
>SVKS01000066.1 GCA_015068345.1 Oscillospiraceae bacterium | reverse complement strand
GACCTTTTCGTTCCGTCCGGTCAGGGCGTTGTACATGGTGGTTTTGCCGCTGTTGGGATTGCCCGCTAAAGCAATTCGCATGGTTTGATTCCTCCTGCTTGATCTATGTATATCCATATTTTGCGCGCTGTATTTTTCGTTAGCATTCGCTAACTCTTCGGCAAAAAAAGAACGGATCCCCGTTCTTCCCCATTCCGTCCTCAAATACGGATGGCTTCTGCCAGCTGGTTATCGATGCTGTATCTGGCGTCCTTCACCGAAATGACCGATCCAGCCTTGCGATGGGCAATCACCGTAATGGGTTCACCTGCATAGCAACCCAGGGAAAACAGAAAAGCATCCAGCTCTTCGTCATCGGTTTCGATTCCCAGAATGATATACTCCTTGCCTTCCTCTGCCTCACGCAACGTCATAGAAAACTCCTGATTCGTAGGTTGTAATTAGTCTCGGCTAACTGGTGGGTTAAAAATAAATTAGCCTCCGCTAACCGTGTATATATTACCACTCCTTCCGGAATTTGTCAAGGGGAAATTAGGATTTTTTCGGAAATATTTTGTTTTTCCTCCCCCGGTTGACAATCGACCCTCACCTTCTTTCCGATAGTTCGCCCCGCAAAAGATCCCGACCGGACGAACCGGTCGGGACTTTTTCTCTTTACTTTTGGATGGCAAGCAGATTCCGGACGTAATCCAGGCTGAGCTTCAGATCAAAATAACTGTCCCGTTCATAGGCCAGGTCGTGATCCATGACGAACCATTCGGGGTCGCAGGCCAGGCAAAGGGGCATCAGCTTCGGAAGGTTCAGAACCCCATAGCCGGTGGGACGGAATTCAAAATGTCCCCGCTCTTCCCCGCCCCGGGCAGGCACAAACTCCCGTACCCGTCCAAGCTTTTTGTGGTCGGTGGTGAAATAATCCTTCAAATGGATCACCGGGCAGCGGGAAACATACTTTTCCAGGTACCAGGCCGGGTTCCCTCCACCGATTTCGATCCAGCCCAGGTCAGGTTCCAGGAAAAGTTCGGTATGGTTCATGATCCAAGCGAGGTTTTCTGTTCCATCGGTCTTTTCGATGAGTTCCTGGTCGTGATTGTGGTAAAGGAGGCGAATCCCTCGCAGAGTAGCCTTTTCCGTAAGGGCTTTCAGATTGCCGGCTACGTCATCAAAGCCATGCAACGGCAAATCGGCTACCGTCAGATAATGGCACCCTACAACCTGGTGAAAATCCAGAATCTCATCGGGTTTTTCCACCAACTCTGCATAAGGGACATGGTTCCCCAGGGCTTCCAGGCCATTTTCATCCAGCATGGCCTTCACTTCGGTGGCGCTGTGACCGAAAAAACCCAGAAATTCGATACCGTCATAGCCGATCTCCGCAAGCTTTTTCAGGACCCCCGCCAGGTCCTTCGCGCACTCTTCCCGGATGATATAGAGAGGGGATGCCATTTTGATCTTCTTCATATTCGGTTTCTCCTTTGCTTTTTCTTTATTATATCACAGCTTTCCCTTCATTCCAACTGTTTTTTCATTCAGCCTCTCGTCCGAAAAATTTTCAAAACTCTGATTGCCAAAAAAGTCCAGACCAATCACTAAAACAATACCCCCGGAATCTCCGGGGGTATTTTGCGTTATTGCTCAAGTTCTTGCAGATACACTTTGATGATCTTTGTGGAGTTGAGGCATACCTCGCCTCCGTTGCTGTGGTAATAGGCCACCAGGAAGCCGTCCCGGGTTTCCTGCAGGGCGGGGTAGCAGTAGCTATCCGACCGGTCTTCTTCCAAAAGATAGCAATTTGCGGCAAAGTCCAGGAGCCCGCCGTTGCGGAAGGTGGCACCATCAAGGCCCAAATTCTCTCCGTTTTCCCCGCCGATGGCCAAAACCAAGGGGGTACGCTTGGGACTTTTCCACACCTCGGTGGCTTCCGAAAGGCAATTAAAGCCCAGGGGATTCCACACGGCATGGGGCTTACCGCGGATGATTTTCACCCGCATGGGGGAATCGGGAGAGGTAAAGCCAAAATTGGGAATCACAGGCCCCCAGGTCTTTCCCTCGTCCCGGGAAACAGACTGATACTGATTGCCGTAGGCGGTGCGGAACCAGGACCACCAGGTACCGTTCGGGAAGGCGCAGAAGCCGGGCTCCGCAAGCCCCACGTCATCCTTGTAGGGCGATTCAAATTTCATCAGGCGCTTCCAGCTTTTTCCATAATCCTCCGACACCATCAGGTAGCCGGTGGCAGAGGGAGCCATGCGGGTGGGATAACGTTCCCCGTGGGCGGAAAAGGGCAGGAAAATACGCCCATCATCACCGACCACCACCCCATCGTTGATGCCGCAGTAGTAACCGTCTTCATCGATGCAGGGGGTAGGTTCGCCCCAGCTTTTGCCCCCGTCGGCGGACGAACGGAACAGGGGCATGCAGATGAGCCCTCCGTCCTCCTTGCGCTCCTTGCGAAGATACACCATACCAAGGAGACCGTTTTTCATGAGAAACAAGCTGGGAGACATGATATTTTCGGCCTTCTCATCCTTTTCCAGGATAACCGCCTTGTCCGACCAGGTCTCCCCCTCGTCCTCCGACCAGCGGGCACACAGGTGGGCAATGGCATCGTCTTCCCACAGGCTTCCGTAATATTCGGTATAACCAAACAGGATCCGCCCGTCCGGCAGGCGTGCAAAGGTCCCCTCCCCATTCCGGGGATTACCCGGTCCGGTTTTGATAAAAAGCTTTTCACTTCCGATTTTCTTCATTTTCCATCCCCCTTATTGAAACTGAATGGCATACAGGTCGGCATCAAACAGTTCGGCTTCCAGCACCACCTGCTTTCCCGAAAGCCTTGCCACAACCCCGTCATCCAGGAAATGTACCCGACGGTCGGTTTTGTTGCCGAAGGTCTCTTCGCTTTCAAACCTTTCCCCATCCTCATTTATCAAGGCGAAACGGATGTACCCCCGGGCGGAGGTGGCAAAGTTGATGCGAAGCTCTCCTCCTTCATAAACGAAGGGTTTGGTTTCGATCCGTTCTGCTCTGCCCCCCGCGTGGAGGGATACAAAGCCCTCCCGGCGAAGGGAGTAGCGGTATAGCTTGGTATCCTCCCCCGACCAATGCTTTTCCGGCACCAGAAGAGAGATTTCCGGGTCTCCCCCAGGCATCATGTTGGGCGTTTCCAGAATACCCCGGGCAGGATAGCAGTCGCCGTACATCCAATTGTAGGGGCTTTCGGCTTCGGGCCGCATGAAGGCTTCGTCGTAGCGGGTGAACTTCTGCCCGTCCCGGGAGGTGATAAAGACACAGTCTGTAATGGTTTGACCATAGCGGGGGTGGAAGGTATTCCGGTAAAGCCGGCGCTCCTTGCCGCAAAGTTCCTCAAAGCTGCCGTTCCATTCGGTGCGGTACTGATAGCGGCTGGGGAAGCCCACGTAGATATGGGGAGCCCGGGGATAGGTCTGCACCACGTTGGTGTAAAGGGGGACGTCCTCCCCATCGCCGAAATCCATCAGTCTGGGTTCGGTCCAGGTGATAAAGTCCTCCGATTCCATCACCCGGATGTCCCGGATGTGGCGCTCGTCAAACATACGGATCACCCTGTCATCCCCCGGTGCGTGGGCGCCCCGGAAGTAACACATATACTTTTGCTTTTCCGGATCCCAGAAGGCCACATTCAGCGAATCGAAGGCCCCGTCCAGGGTGATGGGTTGGGGATCCAGGTTAAAATGAATGGCGTCGGCACTATAAAAATAGCCCAGGGCTCGCTGGTGACCCCATTCCATGCTGACAATCCCCTTATACCGTTTTTCCGGCGGACAAGCGGGGTTATCGTCCCGGAAGACCATGAAATTGTCAAATCCACCAGGCAGGTCGGTGGCATCCAGAATGATATTATTGTCCTTACTTCCCTTGTAGTCCCGAAGTCCCAGGTTTGGTTTTTCCCAGTGAAGGCCGTCCCGGCTTTCGGCATAGCAAACACGGATGCCGTCGTTTTTTTCCAGCATCCACCAGCCCAGGTAGTACATGCGCCAAACGCCGTCATCGTAAAAGAAATTGTGATAATCGCACCCATCCCCTTCCCAGGGGGCGTCGTGGTGAAGCACGCACTCCCACCGCCGGGGCGCGTGAATCCGGAATTCGGCGGTGGTCTTATCCCGGTTCACCAGGTAATCATCAAAAAAGCATTCCAAACGGTTTCCAATATTCAGCATTTGATTTCTTCCTTTCCCGGTTCATTTTGTTCCTTGTAAAGTACAATGGCCCTCCGAAGCCCCTTCACACTGCAGATCAGGGTGTAAATGCCGTAGATCAGGTAGGTAACCTGTTCGGGAGTATCGACAATCATGGCGATATAGAGTCCGATGTTGCAGATACAGCCCAGGATCATCAGGGGGGCATACTCCACGTAGGCCAGCATGGTCAACACGGTGGTCAGGATTCCAAGGAGGGTAATGGTGTTATCCCACAGTTGGTAGCTGGAACCCATGACCCGCAGGGCAACAAAAAGGCCCACCCAACAAAGGAGAAAAGCAGCCGAAACCACCGTCCGTTGTTTTGCCGTCATTTTTTTGAGAATTACCGATTCCCCATAAGGCCGTTTGCTCCAATTCCAGAAGGTTACCAACTGCAGGGGGCAGGATACCACCACCGCATACACCGCAGAAGCATAGAGCCCATAGTAAATGTACACCGCCGCATAGGCCAGGGAGTTGATCCCACCCAAAAGGGGAGCAAACCGATTCACCCGGGATTGCAGAAGTCCGATCACCAGCGACACGAATAACGGGCAGATCCGAAGCACCGATTGCTTGAAGATCACCCCGGTAACGGCAATCAGAATGGCAGTTACTCCCATGAGAATCAGGCTCCAAATGGTGCCCCGATCCAGTTTCTTTTCCATGATACATCCCCACTTGTCCTTCCGGGCGCATCTCCCGGTTTCTTACCCATGTTTTACCACAAACCGACGGGTTTGTAAAGGATATTTCTGCATCTTTTTGTTTTTCTTGCAATGCTGCTCTTTCTATGGTAATATAGTAAAAAAGAGAATATTTTGCCCTTTGGGCAAAATATGAAAGGAGTTCGCATGAAGAAAATACTGGATGCCAATCTGCTTGGCATCAAAGGGGAGCTTTCGGAATTGGCTCCCCTGGCAAAAGTCAATGGTTTTGACGCCATTGGAGTCCCCGCAGGTTTGCTGGATAACCCCACCGCCGCTATCGAGGCCACCAAAATGATCGAAAGCCTGGGGCTTTCCTGGGGTCTCCTGCCTACCCCCACCGACTTTTTCGCCGAAAACGTGGATGAAAACGCTTTTGAAAAGGCCCTGGAGACCCTGAAGCGCTGGGCTGCCCTCGGGGAGGAAATGGGGATCACCCGTTCCTACAACCACATCTGGCCCGCCAGCCATCGTCCCTTCAAAGAAAACTTTGCCTGGCACGTGGAACGGCTTCAAAAGCTCCAGCAGGTGTTCCAAGATCACGGTATCGCCTACGGCTTCGAGGCACTGGGGCCCCGGGAGCTCCGGGAAATGGCCCCCCACCCCTTCGTCCACACCCTTGCCGGGGTGCTGGCCATTGCCGATGCCGCCGGGGGCTACACCGGTTTCATTTTCGACACCTTCCATTGGTACACCGGCAGCCGCCGCCCCGACGATTTGTATTTCGCGCTCCAAAACACCCACCGTCTGGTGAATATCCACCTGAATGACGGTATCGCCGGCCGAACCCCGGATGAACAGAAAGATTTAGAACGGGCTCTGCCCATGGAAACCGGAGTCATCGATTCGAGAAGCATCTACCGGCTTTTTGAGAAGAGCCCCTACACCGGCACCTGCGTGCTGGAACCCATGATGCCCACCACCACCCGCTTTGCCGTCACCCCCGCCGCCGCAGCCATTGCCGAATGCCGGGCGGCCTTTGACCGGTTGGAAAGCGAGGTGGCCGAATGAAGCTTCTTCTTCGCCTAAGCCGGGAAGCGGTACGCTACAAGCACCTTTACGTTATTGCCATCCTTTCCACCTTCTGCCTGACCCTGGTAAATCTTGCCGCCCCCAAGGCCCTTTCGGCCATGACCGGCATTGTAGAGCGGGGCATGACCGAAGAATCACTGGATGCCATCGGTCTTTTAACCCTGGCTCTGGTGGTGCTCTACCTTCTTCGCATCCTCTTCCGTTTTTTGAGCAACTATCTGGCCCACAAGGCGGCCTGGTTTTTGGTGGGTGACCTACGCACTAAAACCTACGACAAATTGGAACGGATGCACCTGGGATATTTTCACGACAAGCAAACCGGTGACCTGATGAGCCGTGTCATCAACGATACCCGGGATTTTGAACTGCTTTACGCCCATATTCTCCCCGACATGATCACCAACTTCGTAACCTTTGCCGGAGTTTTGGCGGTACTTCTGACCATCAACTGGAAGCTTGCCCTGATTACCTGCGCCCCCATCCCCCTGATCATGGCTTCCGGGGTCATCTTTGCCAAAAAGGTACGTCCCTTCTTCCAGGCATCCCAGAAGAAAATGGGTGAGCTCAACGGCAAGCTCCAGGACAACCTTTCCGGGGTCCACGAAATCCAGTCCTTCGGCCGGGAGGGTTACGAAACCGACCGGGTCAACGAAAAGAATTTTGACCACGTCCACGCCATGCTCCACGCCCTGAAGATCAGCGCCGTGTTCCATCCCTCGGTGGAATTCATCTCCTCCCTAGGGACCATCCTGGTGGTAGGGTTCGGCGGCTACCTGGCTTACAGGGAAAGCCTGAGTGTGGAAGACATTGTGGCCTTTATGCTCTACCTCTCCCTTTTCTATGCTCCCATCGCCGGCCTTGCTAACCTTTTGGAAAGTATGCAGCAATCCATGGCGGGAGCTGAGCGCGTGCTGGTGATTCTGGATGCTCCGGCGGAGATCAAAAACGCTCCGGATGCCCACGATCTCCAAAACGCCCAGGGCGCTCTCACCTTCGATCACGTAAGCTTTGCCTACGACGAAGCCAATCCGGTTCTGACCGACATTTCCTTCCACTGCGAGCCGGGTAAAATGCTGGCTTTGGTTGGCCCCACCGGGGTGGGCAAAACCACCCTGACCCAGCTGATCTCCCGCTTTTACGAGCCAACCGGGGGCCGCATTCTGGTGGACGGCCAGGATCTTGGAGAACTGACCATCGAAAGCCTGCGGAAAAACATCTCCCCAGTCCTGCAGGATACCTTCCTTTTCAACGGTACCATCGCCGAAAACATCGGCTACGCCCACCCCGAAGCCACCATGGCGGATATTACCGAAGCCGCCAAAGCCGCCAACATTCATGATGACATCATGGCCATGCCCGACGGCTACGAAACTCGGGTTGGGGAACGGGGACTTCGCCTTTCCGGCGGGCAAAAACAGCGGGTAGCCATTGCCCGGGCCATCCTGCGAAAAAGCCCCATCATCATTCTGGACGAAGCCACCGCGTCGGTGGACGTGGAGACCGAACAGCAAATCCAGAAAGCCATTTCAGGAATCGCCGGCAAGCGTACCATCATTGCCATTGCCCACCGGCTTTCCACCATCCGCCACGCCGACACCATCCTGGTAATCGAGGAGGGAAAGATTGCCGAATCTGGCACCCACGAGGAGCTGGTAGCCCTGGGCGGCAGTTATGCCCGCATGCACGCCATCCAGTCGGCAGCCGCCACCGCAGAATAAGCTTTCATAAAATCAACCCCCGAACCTCTCGGTTCGGGGGCTTTCCTATGTTTCATCAAATGCCGATTTCGGTAAAGAAGGCTTCCAACTGGGGCTGATCCAGGCTCTTTTCGGCAACCAGCCGCTCGGTCAGGGCAATGAGGGCATTGCGGTACTTTTTAAGCATATCCCCGGTACGGGCATACTGCTTTTGTAAAAGTTCCTCCGCATCCTCAGCAATCTTCCCCGGATAAAGCCGGTCTCCCATGGCGTAATCCAGAAGGCTGGATTTCACGTAATAGCGGGCCGAACGGATATCCGAGCTGGCGCCGGTGTTGATGCCGGCGGTTTTGCCGTAAAGCTCCACTTCCGCCACACGTCCTGCCAATGCACGGCACACCCGGTCCATCAGCTCGTCAAAGGTATAGGTACTCTTATTGGCTTCCCCGGCGAATTCCATGAAACCGCCGTAATTCCCACGGGATACGATGGTCAGGAAGGAGGGGGTGGTGCCGCACAGGCGGCAAACAAGGGCATGGCCCGCCTCGTGACAAGCAGTCTGCCGCAGATGAGCAGGATCCATTTTGTTGACTTCTCCAAAGCGGAATTCGTCCAGGGTATTCATGTACTTATTCCGATCGGGTTCTTCGTCCCCGGTAGCTCGGACAAACTGACTGTTCATGGCTTCCAGGTCGGCATTGTTCATGCCGCCGGTGCGCTGGGCCATATTTTTCAGAATGGCGTCGTGATCGGCCCCGAAGTGGATACCATGGCGCTTCAGACTCATTTTCAAAAGCTCGTAGCGGTCGTCGGTATCCGGCAGGGGAATCAGGATCTTATTATCAAACCGACGAACGAAAGCCGGGTCCAAAACCCGTCCACTGTCCCCTTCCAGGTCGTAGTTGGTGGCGGCCAGAATGAAGACAGGGCGCTTTTCGTCGGTGACAAAACCGTCCATTTCCGCAAGGAAGGTATTCAGGGCATCCTCGTTGTGGCTGGTGGAGGAGGATCCGGTACGGCGGCGGCCAATGGCATCCACTTCGTCAATGAAAATGACCGAAGGCGCATACCGACGGGCTTTTTTGAAAAGCTCCCGAATGTTCTTTTCGGTTTCCCCCACGTAGGGTCCGAAGAAGCTGGTGGCCGAGGTGGGGAAGAAGGTGGCCCCACACTCATTTGCCATAGCCTTGGCTAACATGGTTTTGCCGGTGCCTGGAGGCCCATAAAGCAGGACCCCCTTGGGCATTTTCTTGCCGGAAAGGGCGATTTTGCGGGGGTTATCCAGGGCTTTGCAGTATTCGCCCAGGGTCTCCTTGGCCTTTTTGCAACCAATAATGGCGGCGAAGCCCAGGTTGTTGTTTTCTCCCTTCTGGGCAATGCTGCCTGCGTCCCCGGCCAGGGGGGCACTCTTTAGACTCAGGCGTTCAAAAATAACCAGAGCACTTTCGGCATCGGGAATATACTGGGCGCAGTTATAGGTCAGGAATTTGCCCGATCTGGCCAGCCGATAGGCGGCGTTATTGATGCGGGCGTGGAAGGAAAGATTCTCCAGGGTTTCCCCAAGAACGGCGGTTTCACCGGTACGGACGATACCTCGGGCACCCCGACCAAGCAGGGTTTCGAAGCACTGGGGAGCTTCCCCAACCGTATCCAGCACGTAAACCGGAAGTTCCGGGAAGTATTCCCGGATATAGTCAAACATACGCATCCCCACCGAAGCCAGGTCCTCGATGTCGCTAGGCAGAGGTTCTTCCGCCTCCTCCCGGCCGCAAACCGGATCGATGAGCACGTAGTCCACCACACCCCGGGCACGACGCTTGAAGGCTTCCTCTCCCTTAACCACATCAAACACGGTATTCTGCCGCTTGCCTTCCCGGCGGAGCAGGACACCGTCCTTTTCGGTAAGGGCCAGGGCATACATGGCTTCCTTCGATTCAAAAAGATCCGCAACGGCAGGATCTTCCTCCTCCACGTCCACCTTCAGGCTGATGGTTTTCAGGCTTTCCACCCACTGGGGCTTGTTACGGTAAAGCTGCATGACCATTTCCTGCAGTTCCCGCACCACCATATTCCGGGCAAGACCCCGCAGGGTACGGGCATCGGCGGTGCCGCCACCGTTGTAGAGGACCAGGGCGGCCAGCTTTTCCGCATCCAGATCCAGCTTAATGCCGGAGGACTTTTCAAACAGGCCCGCCTGCAGCAGGATTTCGTCCCGGACAATTTCCAAAAGGGATCCCGGTTCCAGGTGATTGAACAGAATCACGTGGCCGTTTGCCATGCGGGTGGTAATGCATTCCGGGAAGAAGGGTTCCCGGGTCTGGGGATTCATGTCGGTGCGCAGGGCATCCAGGATGACACTGCGGGGGGTACCCGACAGGTCGCATACCGTGCTGTCGTCATAAAGCGACTTGCCGGCATTGGTGGTCATGATAATGATGCTGTCCTTGAAGGAGACCTCCCGGTGCTCCTGATGATCCATGAGCCGGCCGGCATCCAAAATCTGCAAAAAGAGGTGGATGGTATTGATGTGGGCCTTTTCCACCTCATCAAATACAATGATTCCATTGGGGTTTTCCCGGATAAAGCCGGTCACTACAGCGGGTTGACCGTGTTCCCCATTGAATTTGTTATTGGCCAGGTTATCGGAATACTCGCTCATGTCCACAACCAGCATGGGACGTCCCAAAAGCTTGCCGCAGCTTTCGGCAAGGTAGGTCTTACCCACACCGGAGGGGCCGGTAAACAGGAAGGTTGCCAGAGGCGTCTTGCGCTCGGCATTCATGGAGGAGAACATTTCGCATTCGAAAATGGTCTGTACCATTTCCTCCACCGCATGACGCTGGCCCCGAATCTTGGAAAGAAGACCTTCCTTCAATGTCTTGATTCGATTTGCCTGTCGAAGAAGGGGGCTTCCGCTCTGTTCTTCCTTCTTTTGGGTCCCCTTTGCTTCATTTACCCCTTCCATGGCCTTGGAAAGCTCATCCGCAAAACCAACCGGGTCGGGTACCAGGAGCGGAGGAGCAGAAGGGGGGACAGGTTCGTCGGCTTTTTCCCCAAAGCCATTCAGGAATTCCTGAAGACCCGATATGGAGGAATCCTTGCCCAGTTTTTCAATCCAGGCTTCCACTTCCTGGGGTTTGGCTTCCCCTGAAAGGAAAATAATCCCCCGGCGCTCCCGTTCATCGGTGAGGGTTTGAGCCAGGTAGGAGCGAAGGTTATCCTTCATTCCCCGACCGCCATCGTCGCAAATCACAAAGTATTCCCGGTGATAGACACCACTTTTGATTTCCACCACCGAGCCCCTGAAACCAGGCGCATCCATGGCTTTCCGGATATCGTCCCACAGGTCGACACCTTTTTTAGCCTTGTAGGCATCCAAAAGTTCGGTTTTACGAATCAATATGGTTAATTTTGCAACACTCATGGATTTTCCCATCCTTATCGATCAGTCTAAAAAAGGCCCATCACCAGGGTGATGGGCCGGATTGGTTAATTTGCTTATGCGTAGAGAGCCTTCATGATGACCGGCTTGCCCTTGTCGCAGATGTCCACCATGCGAACCAGCAGTTCCATGGCTTCGGCAGCGGCATTGTCCTTGGTCAGGATCGCATCGTCATGCAGGAGGATGTCGCGATCGTCGTCGATGTAGTAGGTGACCCACTTGAACTTGGCATTGAGTTCGTTGCAGGCAACCAGAGCCTGAACCATCTTGTCTTCACTTACGTTTTCGTAAACCATGTAGAGGGACAGGTATTCGCCATCGTCACCGGTGAAGAAGCACTTCACTTCCCGGCCGCTATAGGGGAAGCCAATAACAGCCTTTTCGCTGTCATCAGCGTATACGTGATAGTTATAATTTTTGGAAGCCAGATAAGCTTCAAATTTCTTGGCACAAGCCTTCATTGATATGTTCCTCCCAAACTTTTGATGGGATAATGATACCACACCGGACCAAATCTGTCAATCCCCTTTGTTTTTTTCTTCCAATTCTTTCTTTTTCGTGATATTGCTACATTTTTCCCGCTCTACCACTCTGCATTTCTACAGTTATCTTCGGATTTCCTATTGCAACCGAATATATTTTGTGATAAAATATGGTAATCACAAGAGCTATATGAAGAATACAGGAGACGCATTTGCGACCGAAGGAGTAACACTCTCAGGTGTCTTAGGACAGGAACTGTATTTGGATAGCACTCCGGAGAAGTCCTTCAATCAAGGATGCCGAAGGTGCAAGGTGGATGCCCCCGGGCGCCGCCAATCTCTCAGGCAAAAGGACGGAGCAAACATAAGACTGGCCGGACCCCGGCTGTTTTCTGCTTTTTCTCACGGAGTTAAACCCTCTTGGTTTAGCTCTTTTTTTATTTTATTTCAGAAAGGAAGAACAAACCATGTTCGACTCTATCCTCCAAGCCATTACCGATTTCAACAGTTTCCTCAACGGTATCGTTTGGGGCTGGCCCATGATCATTCTGATTCTTGGCACCGGCATCCTGATGACCATCCGCACCAAGGTCATGCAGGTTCGCAAGCTTGGCGAATCCATGAATACCACCATCATCCCCACCCTCAAGTCTATCGGCAAACCCCATGCGGAAGATGCCGATGCCAAGTCGGTTTCCCAGTTTGAAGCCTTCTCCGCCGCGATCTCCGGTACCGTTGGTACAGGCAACATCATCGGCGTAGTCTCTGCCATTCTGACCGGTGGTCCGGGTGCGGTATTCTGGATGTGGGTTTCTGCCTTCTTCGGCATGATCACCAACTATTCCGAAAATGTTCTTGGTCTTTTCTACCGTAAAAAGGACAAGGAGGGCAACTTCTCCGGCGGTGCTTTCTACTACATTGCAAACGGTTTGAAGTGCAACTGGCTGGCTGCTCTGGCGGCAATCTTCTGCCTGATGGCCGCACTGGGTATGAGCGGCGTCCAGACCAATAAGATTTCCGGTTCCCTTGCTTCTTCCTTCGGTTCTGATACCACCCTGGTCAAGCTGATCATCGGTATCGTTGTCGCCATCGTCGCCGCCCTGATCATCATCGGCGGTATCAAGCGCATCGGCAAGGTTGCCAGTATGCTGGTTCCCTTCATGTCCCTTCTTTTCATCCTCCTTTCCCTCATTGCCATCATCATGAACGCCTCGGCCATTCCCGCCGCTTTCGCCATGATCTTCGGCAACATCTTCGGCTTCAAGGCCATGGCCGGCGGCTTTGGCGGTTATCTTTTTGCACAGGTCATCAAAAAGGGTATGGCCCGGGGTGTCTTCTCCAACGAAGCCGGTCTCGGTTCCTCGGTGGTTGCCCACGCCGCTTCCGAAACCCGTGAACCGGTGAAGCAGGGTCTCTGGGGCATTTTCGAAGTCTTCTTCGACACCTTCATCATTTGTACTCTGACCGCCCTTCTCTTCCTCACCACCAACATCAAGTCGGGTGCCATCGAAAGCTTTACGGCCTCCTCCTCCGACTCGGCCCTGTCGCTTGCCGCCTTCTCCAGCAATTTCGGCATTTTCGGCACTATCTGCTTCTCGGTTATCCTGCCTCTCTTTGCTTTCACCACCATTTTGGCTTGGTCCTATTATGGTGAAAAGGCCGCCGAGTTCCTGTTTAACAAGTTTGGCGAAAAGGCCGGCAAAACTGCCGTTCTGATTTTCAAGATCATCTACATTGTCATGATCGTTGCCTCCGCTGTCATCGAAAGCGACCTGGTTTGGAACATTTCGGATACCTGCAACGGACTCATGGCCATCCCCAACCTGATCGCCGTGGTCCTGCTTTCCGGCAAAGTGGTGGAGATCACCAAGAACTACTACGCCCGTAAGAAGGGTGCCAAGATCGAACCCATGCTTTCCGCCTACCCCGAACTCAACGAAGAATTCAAGCATCATCAGGACGTTATCTAATTCTTCCATAAAACCAAAACTGCTGTACCAATCGGTACAGCAGTTTTTTATAACTCTATATATTTCGAAAGGGGAACACCCAGGTACTTCATGATCCGAAGCTCATCCCGGGCATCGTAAAGAGCGTTATGGGTTTCGTGGTAGCCCGGCTCCCCGGCAAGCAGACGAAGCATAGGCTCCACCCCATAGTTGCGCTTCATACGACCGGTTTTGTAGCATTCTGCCCAGGCCGGAATCTTGGGATTGTACTGGCGGTAAGCCGCCACCCGCATAATATCATACCACCGAAAGTCCGAAAGCTCTGGCAGGTGGGTCATGTCGAATCCGGCATTGTAGGCGTAAAGCTCCTCCACGCCCTTGCTCACAAGCCACCTCTTCAGATCCTCCATCCCCTCCTCCCGGGAGACAATACGGGGCTTTAACCGTTCATTGGGCCACAAGGCCGCCGTATACATACCACCGGTGAGATATTCCGGGGTAAATATGTAGTATTTCGCCGCCAGGGGTTCCAGTGCGTCTCCATCTGCCACCACGACCCCCAGGGACATCACCCGATCCAGCCAGTTGGTTTCGGTATCCAGTACTGCAATATTTGCCATAAATCCCCCTCAGCGCAAAGGCCGTACCGCTTCCATGTAGGGAAGATCATCCTTCGGCTTCACCAAACGCAGGACAAAATCAAATTTGTCCACTGCCACGCACATGTGAAAATCGTCTTCGGGAAACACGTCGCTTTGGGCTGGATCGAAAAACTTTGCACCCGAGGTGGTTTTCAGTTTTTCCACTTCCGATTCCATATCCAGTTCCCGCCCTTCCAAAAGAGCCCGGATGTAGTCGGCACAAAGGGTATCCTCCTCGGTTTCACTTACGGCGTCCAGCCCCATGGCCACCAGGGAAACCTCGGTGGCGCCGGAAGTACGGATATAATCTGCAATCGCCCGGGCGGTGACCAGACTGCCCCCCAGGATTTCGTCGGCGTGGATGGCGTTTGCAATCCCCTGGGTACCGGCAGAGGTAGTATGTATCACAGTCTCTCCAACCACTTCCAACGCCTCCGCCTGGGCTGGAGAGTTGCCCATATCAAAGCCTGGCAGAATCTTTCCTCTACGTTCCCCGGCCAGAATCACATCGGGATTTTCCTCCTTCAGCCGGCGGGCCAGACTTTCCTCC
>SVKS01000065.1 GCA_015068345.1 Oscillospiraceae bacterium | reverse complement strand
CAAATGAATTAATAGGAGGAAAACTCAAATGGCAAAGGCAAAGTTTGAACGTACTAAGCCCCACGTAAACATTGGTACCATCGGCCACGTCGACCATGGTAAGACCACCCTGACCGCTGCTATCACCAAGTACCTCTCCCTCATCGATCCGACCTTCGCTAACTTCACTGCTTACGATCAGATCGACAAGGCTCCGGAAGAAAAGGCTCGTGGTATCACGATCAACACTTCCCACGTCGAATATCAGACCACCGAACGCCACTACGCTCACGTAGACTGCCCGGGCCACGCCGACTACATCAAGAACATGATTACCGGTGCTGCTCAGATGGACGGCGCTATCCTGGTTATCGCTTCCACCGATGGTCCTATGGCTCAGACCAAGGAACACATCATCCTCGCCCGTCAGGTTGGCGTTCCCTACATCGTAGTCTTCATGAACAAGACTGACCAAGTTGACGACCCCGAACTCCTCGACCTGGTTGAAATGACCATCCGCGAAGAGCTCTCCGCCAACGAATTCCCCGGCGATGATATCCCCATCATTAAGGGTTCCGCCTACCAGGCTCTCGTATCCGAATCCAAGGATCCCGAAGATCCCATCTACGCTCCTATCAAGGAACTGATGGAAGCTGTTGACAGCTACATCGCTACCCCCGACCGCAAGGCCGACCAGCCCTTCCTCATGCCTGTTGAAGACGTCTTCACCATCACCGGTCGTGGTACCGTTGCTACTGGTAGAGTTGAACGTGGTCAGGTACACATGAACGACGCCGTACAGATCGTTGGTCTCATGGACGAACCCAGAGCCACCGTCGTCACCGGTATCGAAATGTTCCGCAAGACCATGGATTACGCTGAAGCCGGCGACAACATCGGTATGCTCCTCCGTGGTATTGCTAAGACCGACATCGAACGTGGCCAGGTAGTTGCTAAGCCCAACTCCATTCACCCCCACACCAAGTTCGTTGGCCAGGTTTACGTTCTGAAGAAGGAAGAAGGTGGCCGTCATACTCCCTTCCTGAACAACTACCGTCCTCAGTTCTACTTCCGCACCACCGACGTTACCGGCGTCATCACCCTGCCCGCTGACGTTGAAATGTGCATGCCTGGTGATAACGTCGACATGTCCGTCGAACTCATCACCCCGATCGCTATCGAAGAAGGCCTCCGCTTCGCTATCCGTGAAGGCGGCCGTACCGTTGGTTCCGGCGTCGTTATCGGCATCGACGAATAATTGATTCGATAAAAGTCAATTACAACACCGCAGAGCTTGCTCTGCGGTGTTTTCTTGTTTACAAGGAATCCGGCATATGGTAGAATATAAGCGCAATCACAAGAATTGGAGTGTGACAGATGAGATATAAAACCGATTGGGAACAGGCAAAAGCCCGATTTGAAGCCTTTTGGCAGGGGGAGATCCTGGACCGGTGCTGTGTCAGTGTGAAGGCGTTTGATCAGAACGCCAAGCCCCTGCCCTGGAAGATGACTCTCAGCGAAGAGGAACGACTGGCCTGGTGGACCGATCCGGAAGCCATTATTGCCCGAAATCGTTATGAGATGGAGCACACATACTATGGCGGAGAAGCCTTCCCGGCCATCTTCATCAATCTGGGTGCCAGTGGTCACGCGGGATTTTTCAAGGGTGCCAGACATTATTTTGAGGATTCGGTCTGGTTTTTCCCTTCTCTGGAAGATCCCAATGAGATTGAATTTGATGAAGACTCCTATCTCTATCAAAAGACCATCGAATTTGCCAAAGCCTTTACCGAAGACAGCGGAGGAGACTACATGGTTTCCATGCCCGACTCCACAGGAAATGCGGATGCTCTTTCTCACCTGATGGGCCCGGACAACCTGATGATGGCCATGCTGGAAGACCCGGACGGAGTGCAAAATGCCCTCCAAAAGATCGATAAGTCCTACCACAAGGTCATGCGGGAGGTATATGCCATCGTCAAAGAGAATAACCAGGGTGGCTCTGTGGTGGATTGGCTCAGCACCTGGGCCCCCGGGTTCCATGCGCAGATGCAGTGCGATATGTCGGTGATGATCTCCAACCCCATGTTCAAGGAATTTACCATGCCGGAGCTTCAAAGCCAATGTAAGCTGCTGGAATACCCCCTTTACCACTTCGATGGCATTGAACAGATCCGCCACCTTGACGACCTGCTCTCAGTGCCAAACCTCCGGGCTATCCAGTGGACCCAAGTTGCGGGTCAGCCCCCGGTAACCGACTATATTCCGGAGCTTCGAAAGATCCAACAGGCCGGGAAGAACCTGATCATCATTGCAAACCACGATCAGATCGAACCACTCATGGAAAACCTGTCCTCCAAGGGACTTTTGCTTTTGACCGGTGCCGCTTCGAAAGACGAAGCGGATGCCATCATCAAGAAGGTTGCAAAGCTAACCCATGAATGATAGGAGAAAGATATATGAGTGTGATACGAACCCATGACGTCATACTATATGGTGGTGACGAAAACCGGAAGATCCTGCTTCGACCACTTTTGGATGAGCATCTGCCATATTTGTACCGATGGAATGCCGATCTGGAGGTACTCTATTGGACCGAAGGGGATGATGTGGAGAGTTATCCACCGGAGGTTGTTCGTGAAATCTACGGTGGAGTATCAAAGAACAGCCATTGCTTTTTTGTTGAAGTGAACGGCCGGGCAGTGGGAGAGTGCTGGCTCCAGAAGATGAACTTGCCGCAGATCATTGCCATGTATGATGAGGCTTGCGACGTCAGGCGCATCGATATGTGCATCGGCGAAAAGGAATTCTGGGGAAAGGGCATTGGTACAATACTGGTTAGGATGTTGGTGAAATTTGCCTTTGAAAAAGAAGGCGTGGATGTGCTCCATTGCTTTTGCGAAGATTACAATATCCGTTCCCGAAGGGTATGGGAGAAAAATGGATTTTCTCTCATTATGGAAGAGAAGATTCCGCAACCAAGCAAGGGAAAGCTGCAATACCATTGGAGATTAACCAGAGAAGAATATATTCGTTTTACAAAGTAAAAGAATCCCCAAACCATCGGCTTGGGGATTCTGGTGGATAAAAGGACTGTTTACTTGCCCTCTTCCACGGTAACTTCCTTGCGTTCGGTGCGGATGTTGCGGCGAACCGAATCCACTTCCTTCAGGGTAGCTTCCAGGGCGTTATGGGCGGTGGTGAGCTTTTCGGTGACATACTGGATGGCATTGGCGTTCAGCGTTTTCACCTTTGCTTCATTTTCGGCGTAGATCTCACGGGCGCGTTTGTTGGCGGCGGTGACGATCTGGCTTTCCTCCACCATGCGGTTGGCCATTTCCCGGGCATCGGCCAGGATGCGTTCAGCGCGGGCGTTGGCTTCGGTTACAATTCGCTCCGCCTGGGTGTTGGCATCGGTAAGAATCTTCTGCTTGGAATTGATCAGGGCCTGGGCAGCGGTGATATCACCGGGAAGATTGTCCAGCGCTTCGTCCACCAGGTCAAACAGCTTTTCCCGGTCGATGAAGCACATAGTTTTGCTGAAGGGTACGCCCCGGGCTTCATTGAGCTCTTCGGCAATGGCGGTCAGAATACCGTTAATGGTGTTTACGTCGTGTTCAGCCATGAGGAACCTCCTGTATCATTACAATGTTTGGAATCGGTTTTGAATGTCTTTTACAATACCGGGGGGAACAAAACGGGTGATATCGCCGTTGTGGGAGGCAATCTCCTTCACCAGGGAGGAAGAGATGTAAAGGTTGCGTTCCTGGGTGTTGAAGAAGATGGTCTCAATATCGGGGTGGAGCTGATGATTGGCCAGGGACATCTGGAATTCATATTCGAAATCGCTGACGGCCCGAAGCCCACGCACGATCACGTTGGCTCCAACCTGGGCGGCATAGTCCACCAAAAGGCTGGTGTAGCTGCCGATTTCCACGTTGGTGATGCCTTCGGCGGCCACCACACGGCGAATCATGTCCTGACGTTCGTCCAGGGTAAAGCTGGGGGTCTTTTTGGGGTTGTTGGATACACCCACCACCAGCTTGTCAAAAAGCTTGCTGGCGCGGCGTATGACGTCTAAATGGCCGTAGGTAACGGGGTCAAAGCTACCGGGATAAAGTGCGATCTTCATATGATCTCTTCTTTCGAAATGGGATTTTGTTAGTCGGCGTTACGCATGTAGGTGGTGATTTTGGGTCTGCCGTAGGTGTATTCCTTCAGCTTGGTGAAGCCGGGAAGCTCGTCGGGCAGTTGATCATCTTTATCACTTTCACATACTATTATACCGCATTTTGCGACAATGTCAACCGAAGCAATGGTTTGCAGAGCTCTTTTTAGCTGTCCGGTGCCATAGGGAGGATCCAGGAAGACAATACCGTACTTGTGTGGGTGATGGCCCTGGATGGTGGCACGGTAGTCGGCCATGCGAACGTCGGAAACCGATTCAAATTTGCACTTGGCCAAATTTTCCCGGATGATCTTCACGGCATCCTTGGAGCTATCTACAAAGACGGCACCTGCGGCGCCTCTGGACAGGGCTTCGATGCCTAACTGACCGGATCCGGCAAACAGGTCCAGCACGTGCCGGCCTTCGATATCAAACTGAATAATGCTGAAAATAGCTTCCTTTACCTTTTCGGAGGTGGGGCGGGTATCCAATCCGTCCAGGGTGCGAAGACGTGCGCCCTTGGCGCTGCCGGTGATCACTCTCATGTTATGTCATCCTTTCGGTGAAAATATTCGTATACTTTGGTGGCGGAGCTTTTACCGATGACCTCCGCCAGGTCCATCAGGGATGCTTTTTTAACCCCATTGATCGACCGAAATTTGGTGAGCAGAACGGTGCGGCGGGTCTTGCCGATACCGGGGATGTCGTCCAGCTCGGTTTTGATGCTCTTTTTGTCCCGCAGGCTCCGGTGGTAGCCGATGGCGAAACGGTGGGCTTCCTCCTGAATGGTACCGATGAAGGCGAATACCGAGGGAATGGCGGCAAGGCCGATCTCTTCCCCTTCCGGAGTCACCAGAGAGTGGGTGCGGTGGCGATCATCCTTTTTCATGCCGAAAACCGGAAGGATTAGACCGCATTCTTCCATGGCATCCAGGGCTTCGTGGAGCTGACCCAAGCCGCCGTCGATCAGGAGCAGGTCGGGTTTTGCGGCGAAACCGGTTTTCCCTTCCTGCAGGTCGGTGATGCGGCGGGTGATGACCTCGTGGATGGAGGCATAGTCGTCCTGGGTTTCTTTGTTTTGAATTTTGAACTTGCGGTAATCGCTTTTTCTGGGCTTTCCGTTTTCAAATACCACCATGGAGGCTACAATGTTGTCCGATCCGGTGTTGGAAATGTCGAAAGCTTCGATGCGGGCAGGAGGAACCTCCAGGGCCAGAAGCTCTGCCAAAGCGGAGGCGGTTTTGGTCTTTTTCTGTTCACTGGCATTGGCTCGCAGAAGCTCGTCCCGGGCATTGGAGCGGGCCATGTCCACAATGGCGTGCTTGGCACCCCGTTTGGGCAGCAGAATTTGTACCCGCCGTCCCGCTTCATCGGAAAGCAGGCGGGCCAGGTCTTCCCGGTCCTCGATCTCTTCCGAAAGGAAGAGGAAGGGGGGGATATCATTGCCCTGGGTGTAGTATTGCAGGATAAAGTCGGTAATCAACTCGGTGGAATCGGCGGCGGAGCTGTCGGGGGTAAACACCGTGAATTTACCGGTGACGTTGCCCCCCCGCAGGGACAGGAGTACCAAAACACCGCCTGCGTCGTCGGAAATATAGGCCACAGCGTCGGCATCCTTGATGTTGTCCTGCACGATGATCTGTTGGGAGGAAAGACGGCGTACGGCATAGATCCGATCCCGAATGGTGGCGGCTTTTTCAAAGGCCATGGCTTCGGCGGCGGCTTCCATTTCCTTTTCCAAATTGGCAAGCAGGGTGGTGTAGTCCCCACGCAGCATCAATTCCCCTTGTTGAATGAGGGATAGATAGTCTTCCCGGGAGATGTTACCCCGGCAAAGGCCGATACAGCGGTCCATCTGGGCATTCAGGCAGGGACGGCCCTTCCCAAAATCCCGGGGAAAATGCTTGCTGCAGCTGGGTAGCCGCAGGGTTTCTGACAGGGTGTTGATCACGTGGTGGGCCATGCTGTGACTGCCGTAGGGACCGTAGTAGTGGGCTCCGTCGTTTTCACGCTTGGTGGTGAAGGTGAAACGGGGGTACTCTTCGGTGGGGTCCAGTTTGATGAAGGGATAACTTTTGTCGTCCTTCAGCTTGATGTTGTATTTGGGCATGTGCTTTTTGATGAGAATGTTTTCGAGCACCAGAGCATCAAATTCGCTGTCGGCTACGATCACTTCAAAATCGTGGACGTGTTCCACCATTTTGGTGACCTTGGGGCTGTGGGCGGCCGATTCGTGGAAATACTGAGATACCCGGTTTTTCAACGCCCGGGCTTTACCCACATAAATGATCGTGCCCGAACTGTCCCGCATGATATAAACGCCGGGCACCAGGGGTAAGCCGGCGGCTTTTTGGCGCAGTTCGAAACGATCCATAACACTCTCCCAATCAGCAGTATCCTACAAAAATCGGCGCCGCGAGTACGCAGCGCCGGAAAATGGTCAATTCAAATCAATCAGTCAATGTAATCCTTGGAAACCATGCTGGCCAGCGCTTCCACAGCGGCGACTTCGTCGCTTCCGTCGGCAATCAGGTTGATTTCCATGCCCTTGACAATGCCCAGGGACAGAACGCCCAGCAGGCTCTTGGCGTTGACGCGTCTTTCGTCCATTTCGATCCAAACGGTGGACTTGAATTCGGTGGCCTTCTGAATGAAGAAGGTAGCGGGTCTTGCGTGGAGGCCAACCTGGGTGTTCACTTTAACAGACTTCATGATCATATTGAGTTCTCCTATAAAGAAAAGATGAAATTACTACACTACTATACATAATAGTATATCCAAAAATAAGGCAAATGTCAAATAAAAAGACACAAAATAGTGACGGTATTCTTGCAGAAATACCGGAAAATATCGTGATAATTCACGAAAATGCAGGAGCTGCCACGACAATGCGCTCCTTTCCCGAAAGATCGGTGAGAATCCGGGCTTCTCTTGCGCCGGCATCGGTCAGTATTTCGGCAATCGCAGGGGCTTGAGTATGGCCGCATTCCAGCACCAAATGGCCCTTGGGAGACAGTTTTGGCAGTCGATATTTGGCGATGGCCCGGTAGAAGTCCAGTCCGTCGGGGCCACCGTACAGGGCCAGATGAGGCTCATATCCTTTTACTGAATGATCCAGCTCTTCGCCGGGGGCGATATAGGGGGGATTGGAAACGATCAGGTCGTAGGTTTCCTCACTTTTTCCCAGGGCGTCGTCCACCCGAATGGTCAGAGGAAGACCCGGGTAGCGATCGGCGTTTTTGCGGGTAACCTCCAGGGCCATGGGGGAGATATCCCCCAAAACCACCTCTCTGGGATTTCCTTCCAGGGCCATGGTAATGCCGATACAGCCCGAGCCACAGCAAAGATCCAGCACCCGATCGCCGGGCTGCATCAAATCCAGTGCGGCGGCAACCACCTCTTCGGTTTCCGGTCGGGGAATCAGCACCCCCGGGGAAACGTGAAAGGGGCGGCCATAAAAATCCCACTCGCCAATCAGGTAGGCCAGGGGTTCCCCTTGGGCCCGACGGGCAACGAGGGCGTCAAAGGTATCAGCCTGGGCATCGGTCACCGGGGCATCGGGATCGAGAAAATAGGCTTCTTTGGAAATGGAAAGTATATGCAGGAGCAGTTCCCGGCTTTCAAAGGCGGCGTTTTCTTCGGGAATGATTGCTTTGCCCCGCAGCATTAACTGACGGCGGGTTACCATTTGTCACTGTCATCGGGGGGGATCACCTCGTTCATGGCGGCGATGGCGGCCCGAATCATGTCGTCGTCGGGTTCAAACACCGTCAGATGTTGAACCAGAAGGCCCGGAGCCCGGACGATGCGGGAAAGCCAGTTGTCGGTGCGGCCCACCAATCGGTTGATCTCGTAGGTGACACCCACCAAAATGGGCAGGCACACAAGCCGCAGACCGATCCGCATCCAGATGTTGTCCCAGGTCAGGAAGCTATACACCAAAATACCGATGAACAGCACCACAAATAAGAAGCTGGTGCCGCACCGGGGATGGAAACGGGATTGGGGGCGGACGTTTTCCACCGTCAGCGGAAGCCCTTTTTCGTAGGCATAAATGGTTTTATGTTCCGCTCCGTGGAAGGCGTAGACCCGCTGCATCTCCTTCATGTGGGAGGTGCTCCACAGGAACAGAATAAAGATCACCATTTTGATGGCACCTTCGATCAGGTTCAGAAGAATGTGGTGGGGGATGAAGGGACGAAGGAAGCTTGTCAGGAAGCTTGGCAGGAAAATGTACATAAAAATAGGGAGAAGAATACCAAATACCATGGAAATGCCGATCATCCCCTTTTCCAGGGTTTCGGGTTTCAGTTTGGATTCCAGCCATTTCTCAAACTTACCGGGTTCTTCTTCCACAAAATCCTCCGCTTTGGTGGCCGAATCGGTCAGGCATTTCATGCCGCTGGCCAGGGAGTAGAGCATGTTAGCTACGCCACGGATCAGAGGCAGACCAAGAATTTTGTACTTTTTGCCGGGCAGAACCGAATCTTTTACTTCTACTTCGATGGATTTGTCACTTTTCAGGTAAGCGCAGGCCATTTTTTCGGGGCCTCGCATCATAATCCCTTCGATCAGCGCCTGACCGCCGATGGAGGTTTTGCGAATCAATTTGTCGGACATGAGGTCTCCTTTCAGGGGTTGCGATTGGTATCTGTAATTATATCACAAAGACGGGGAATTGTCCATGAAAACCCCGTAAAATTCCAAAAGAGCAAAAGAAAAATCGACAGAAAAGAAAAATCCACGAAAAGAGTTGATTTTTTGCGACTTTCCGTGTATAATAAAGTGTATTTATATAAGCATACCGGGAAACCGGATTTTCACCATAGAAGATTGCCTCCACAAGGCGGGCAAAGGAGAAATGAATGAACGATATTGGAATTGACCTTGGAACTGCATCGGTTCTTGTATTTGTAAAGGGGAAGGGCGTCGTCCTTCGCGAGCCCTCGGTGGTTGCCCTGGACAAAGCCACCGGCAAAGCCATTGCCATCGGTAACGAAGCACAACGCATGCTGGGCCGTACCCCCGGCAACATCGTGGCCATCCGCCCCATGCGGGACGGCGTGATTTCGGATTATGAAGTCACCAAGCAGATGATTCGGGAATTTATCCACAAGGTTTGCGGATTCCGGCTGGTGAAGCCCAGATTGATGATCTGCGTCCCCAGTGGTATCACCGAAGTGGAAGAGCGTGCCGTCATTGATGCGGGCCTGGACAGCGGTGCCCGTCAGGTATTCTTGATCGAAGAACCGGTTGCCGCCGCCATTGGCGCCGGTATTGACATTGCCAAGCCGGAAGGCAACATGATCGTGGACATCGGCGGTGGTACCACCGACGTGGCGGTTATCTCCTTAGGCGGTATTGTGGAATCCAACTCCATCAAGGTAGCCGGCGACCGCTTTGACGACGCCATCATCAAGTATATCCGCCGCAAGCACAACGTGCTCATTGGTGAACGTACTGCCGAAGAAATCAAGATCAACGTGGGTTGCGTTTACCCCCGTGAAGAAAACCTGGTTTTGGAAGTGAAGGGCCGTTGCCTGCTCACCGGCCTGCCCAAGGTAATTGAAGTGACCTCCGCCGAAACCATGGAAGCCTTTGAAGAAACCACCATCAGCATTGTGGAAGCCATCCACCTGGTGTTGGAGCGTACCCCGCCCGAATTGGTGGGTGACATTTCCACCAATGGTATCATCATGACCGGCGGCGGCAGCTTGGTTTATGGTTTCGACCGACTCATCACCGAGCACACCGGCATCGTTACCCACGTGGCCGACGACGCTGTTTCCTGCGTGGTATACGGCACCGGTAAGGCCCTGGATAACCTGGCAGTCATGCAGGACGGTACCATCAACATTTCCCGCAGAAAGTATAGTTAAGGAAAGGAAGGTTCGCCTATGCCGGTTTTCCCCTTGGAAGAATTGCGTGCCATGTCTCCCCGGCCCCGCATCCACTTCATTGGCATCGGTGGGGTACACATGAGCGCCATGGCGGAGCTTCTTTACACCCGGGGCTTCCCTGTCACCGGGAACGATAAAAATGAAAGCGATAACGTGGCTCACCTGCGGCAGGTGGGAATTCACGTGGATATCGGCCACCAGCCGGAATACGTGCGTGGCGCCGATATTATTGTGCGAAATGCCGCCATTCACGACGATTCCCCCGACGTCATGGAGGCCCGTCGGCTGGCCCTTCCCATCTACGAGCGGCCGGAGGTGCTGGGCGCCCTGATGAAGGATTCCCGGGTGCGGGTTTGTGTGGCCGGTACCCATGGGAAAACCACCACCACCGCCATGTGCGCCGGTATTGCCGTGGCCGCTGAAACCGATCCCACCATCTTCTGCGGCGGCAAGCTGCCCGAAACCAATTCAGCCTTCCGCTTTGGGGATAGCGACGTGTTCATTGCCGAAGCCTGCGAATATTGTGACTCCTTCCTGAGCTTTTATCCCACCCATTCGGTCATCCTGAACGTGGAGGAGGATCACCTGGATTATTTCAAGGACATTCACCAAATCCGGGATTCCTTCCGCCGCTTTGCCGACCTGGTACCCGCCGATGGGGGTGTTACCGCCGCCTTCGGGGACGATGGATCCATCCGGGAATTTCTGCAGGGTGTGAAAAAGAAGATCGTTTATTTCGGATTCCATGCGGAAAACGACTATATTGCGGCCAATCTGACCGAAGAGCTTGGGTACTATAGCTTTGACGTGGTGTACGATGGGGAAATCCTCTGTCACATTCGGCTGGCGGTACCCGGCAGACACGCCGTCATTGACGCCATGGCTGCCTTTACCATTTCGGTGGCCTATGGAGTGGATCCCGAAGTTGCCGCCCGTGCCCTGGAAAACTTCCACGGGGCCAAACGCCGCTTTGAAAAGGTTGGTACCTTCAAGGGCATTCAGGTGGTGGACGACTTTGCCCACCATCCCGGCGAACTGAAAACCACCCTGGACGCCGCCAAACGCATGGGTTATAAGCGGGTCATCTGTCTCTTCCAACCCCACACCTACACCCGCACCGAAGCCCTGTACAAGGACTTCGCCAGGGAGCTTTCAGCTGCCGACGTAACCATTCTGGCACCCATCTACCCCGCAAGAGAGGAGAATATTCATAATATTTCCTCCGCCCTCATCGGAAACGAAATGGAGTCCTGTCTGCTTCCCGCATCCATGGAGGAAGCCGAGGAATGGATTCGCCGGGAAGCCCGGGAGGGGGACCTGATCCTCACCGTGGGCGCCGGGGACATCTTCAAGGTGGCCTACAGCCTGATCAAAGACTAATCAAAGAAGGGGCGCGCCGGATGGTGTGCCCCTTGACATTTGTAAAATCCCGTGCTACAATACACCCATATTCCAAACCGGGAAGGGTAGGTGGATAAAATGACGAATCATATGCTGATGGAATCGAAGGTCGTTTTGTCCGCCGCGTAAAGGGTGCACTTGGGATGAATGCCGCTCTGATTCACGTCAGAAGCGGTTTTTTGTTTTTGAAAACCACAAGTGCACCGAAAATAAGGAGAAACAGAATGAATCATCTAAACTATCGCGAACTCAAAAAGGAGAATCAAGCCGATTGTGCCCTGTTCGAGGAGATGATGTGGCCCTACACCAAGGAATTGGACCAGCACGCAGAGAGGGAGATGCCCCGGGAGGTCATCAAAAAATGGGTTGCCAGCATCATCCGCATGCAGGGGGATGCCGACCGCCACCTGGAGCTGGTATTTGATGGGGAAGTACCGGTGGGCTTTCTTTACGGCAAGGTGGACCATCCCGATCACCGGGGCTATATCAAGCCGGGCTGGGGTTACGTCATGGAATTTTACGTCAAACCGGAATTCCGCAGAATGGGCTATGGGCGGGAAATGAACCGACGCCTGGAAGCGCTTTTCCGGGCAGATGGAGTCAAAAACCTTTACCTCACTGCCGACCCGGTCACCGGCAGACCCTTCTGGGAGGCCATGGGCTATCATGCAACCGGGGAGATCATGCCGGAAAACAAAATGGAAATCTACGAGAAAGAATTGAAAACCGAAGATTGAAAAGGATACGCCGGTGCTTCTGCGGCAGAGGTTTCGAAAGCCCCCCTCTGACGAGGGGGGAAGGCGTGGCGTAAGCCACGACAGGGGGGAGAGATAGTCAGGAGGCGGGCGAACGCAGTTCGCCCCTACGATGGAAAACCTACCGGGTACGTTGTAGGGGCGGGCATCGCCCGTCCGCCCCGGGACGCCTGCGGACCGGGGAATGGAATTTGCACAAACTCCACCCGCCGCACCTGCGGTGTGGGCGGTGGACGCCCGGAGACGGGCGTCCCTACGATTAACCTCTCCGTCACGGCTTCGCCATGACACCATTTGCCCCCAAAGGGAGAGGCGAGATTCGCCGCACCTGCGATGCGGGCGGTGGGCCGTCGAGGGCGCCGGCCCCTACACCAAATGCCCCTCCTGGAGGGATATTCGAAATCGTCTTAATAAAATCTTAATAATATATTCCTTGCATTCGGAGATATGTTGTGCTAAAATAAAAATATAAAGGATACAAGGAGGAAACAACCATGAAGATGAATTTCAAACGCATCACCGCCCTGGCTCTTGTCTTGCTGATGACCGCATCCCTCCTTGCATCCTGCTCGGGGGGCGGTGAAAAGGAAGGCACCGTCGTCGATGTGGGCGGGATTCCCGTATACGAGCATTACATAAGCCAAAAGGTCGACCTGGGGCTTGCCGAGAGTGAGACCGTGTTCGATATCATCGAGATCAATGGTCAGCTCCGTGCCACCATCGGTGTGTTGGATCCGGAATGTGATCTCTCTGAGTACTACGGTACCCCCTATCTTACCGAGTACCGCTGGTACAGCATGGATTTCGTAGAAGACACCGCAAAACGGGAAAAGACCAAAGCCCACCAGGAGATCATCCGGGTTTCCGACCCCAACGTGGATTTCGTGTTGGGTGGCGAACCGGAGGAAAACGAGTATGGAGACGGGCTTGATTACGATTTTTACCGGGATGGAGAACCTATTGGGGAAGAGATTATTCCACCTGTCGGCATCAATGATCCCGATGCTCGGGCTTACTACTCCTCTTCCTATAGCCCGCTGGCACACGTACTGTTTTACGAGGAGGTGGTGTATGCCTGGATCAATTGCGGTATACAGAGTAATGGCGTGACCTACCGGGACGATTGGTACAATGACCTTTACGTCAATGGGAAATTCATCGATACCTATGCCTGGAAGCCCGGTATGCCGAAGGACTTTGGCTTTTTCGGGATTATTGGCATGGAGGGTGTACCCTATGCTCTTTTGAGCGCGGATGGGAAGGGGAGACTTGCTCCCCTGACCCCCGAAACCACCGAGCTTCCCACCGAGGGAAAGGTTATCGACGTCATTCCCACCGGAGGTGCCTGCAGTGACGAACGGTTCGGTTATTTCATGAGCAATACCGAGCTTTGGCGGACCGATGGGGAGGAATGTGTTCTCCTGGTGGATATGGTGGTCTACGGTGCCATCAATACCTCCGGGCTTCGGGCGGTTCGTTCCCTTTCGGATGGGCGCATTCTGGTGGTCATCGACGGTAAGCTGATCGAGCTTACCGGGTCGGAGGAGGCTGAAAAGAAGGATGTCCAGATCTGTAATGTCGGGGTCTACGATTTCTGCAGGGAGATCAATGGCGAGATCGAGTTCTTTGAACTCCTGCTGGCAAAATACAACGAGATTTCGGAGAACACGGTGTTCCAGGTCAAGCGGTACGACAACATTGCGAATCTGAATCTGGCGGTTCTGACCGGGGATATTTCCATGGTGATCACCCAGGACCGCTTTGCTCTCAATAACTATGTGAAGCAAGGCTTTTTGGCTGACCTGGAGGAAGTGGCACCCAAGCTCTTCGAAAAGGACCTCCTTGTCAAAAGCGTTGTGGATACCGCCCGTGTGGAGGGGGTCTGCTACTATCTGCCCAGAGTCTTTACCATCAGCGGGCAAACCGTGACTGACCCCAGTCTGATTCCGGACGGCAAGCTATTTGAGACCCGGGAGGAGTATTGTGATTTTATCACGCAAAACGATCCCGACTATTTCAAAAAGAAAACTGCCGGAGATATATTTGAAATTTTTGCTCGGGATCTGGAGGAATGGATCGACTGGGACGCCAATACCTGTCATTTTGATGATGGAGAATTTGAAACCATCCTTGAATTCTGCAACCAGGGAGCGGCGACCCGGGAAGAAGTGTACGCCTATTTTGAACCCAGAAACACCCTGGAGGCTAACCAAGCCCGTGACTGGGTAGCCGGATCTTTCGACCTGCGGGATGCGGTGGAAAGCTACCGCTTTACCGATCTTGAGAAGGCGTTGGATTACCAGAAGAGCATTCCCAAGGCCAAGACTCCAAACGACGGTCCCACCACCTGGGTCCAGGTGGATTTCCCCATGCCCTCTAAGGTTTACGATGGGTTTGAAATCGCCGCCGAAAATTTCTATGCCATCGTGGAAGATCCGGAGACCCAAAAAGCCGCAGGGGACCTTTTGACCTGGCTCATTCTGGAGGATGTGCAGGAAAAACCCGATCCGACCCGCTCCCCCATGGCTTATTCGTTGGGTAGCTTCTCCATCTACCGGGAAGAAAACGACTGGTACCTAAACATCCTTCTGGATGGGTAC
>SVKS01000064.1 GCA_015068345.1 Oscillospiraceae bacterium | reverse complement strand
GTCGCCCCGCATTTCTCCCGAAAGGGCGCTCATGGCGAAGGGAATGGTGAAGGAGACGGTGGCTCCCAGGGTGGACCCGATCAGGATGCCCCCGAATTCTGCCGCCTGAGGGGAGGCGGCAAGCTCCCGGGCCAGGGGCGCTCCACCCATGTCCAAAGCCAGGATGGACCCGGCAAAGACAGCAGGATCGGCACCCATCAGGGAGAAAAGGGGAGTCACCACCGGGGTCAGCAGGGTGGCAAGCACCGGGGACAGCACCATGATCCCCACCATGGATAGCGCCAGGGGCCCCATGGTGGAGATGCCTTCCTCAAATGCCTTTCCAAGCCCCAACCGATTGCCGAAAATACGGTCCAGACCTCCCAAAATGGCAAACAGGGCCATGATACAGATGATCACCCGATCAAAGCTCATGGGTTGCTCCCTCCCAAAATCAAGATACCATGATAGTACCACATTTTCGACCGAAAGTAAATCTTGCTTTTTTTGCTGAATCGTGTTATTCTGATGAAAAAAGGAGGGGTGACCCATGCTGGAAAACGTACCAACGAAAGAAAATATGCAATCCCTGCTGGGGGAGGAGCTCTACCCCATCTGGGAAGCCATCTGCGAAAGAATCGATACCCTTTACGACGTGGATCACCTCTGGGATAAGGGCTACCGTGACTTTGTTTACGAATATAAGTACCGCCGGGGCGGTAAGACCCTGTGTACCTTCTACGTCAAGTCGGCCTTCATTGGGTTGCAGATCGTCCTGGGCAAGGAGGAACGGGCCAAATTTGAAGCCCGCCGAGGGGAGTTTTCCCCGGCGGTGCAGGCCTATTACGATGGGGCGCATACCTACCACGACGGCAAGTGGATCCTCTTTTCCCTCACCGACGAAGCCATGTTTGATGACCTGATCAAGCTTCTTGCCATCAAGCGCAGACCCAACCGCAAGTAAAACCATCACAGGAGGAATATAGAATGGCCAAATTGATTTGTGAACTGAAGGGCGTCCGGGGACGCAGTATGAAGCTTTACGATACCAAGTGCGTGATCGCCACCCAGGTGACGGTGGGCAGCGTGATCACCGGGAATGCCACCGATGGGGAGAAGACCATCTTCCTTTCCGACGTGACCGGGGTGCAGTTTAAGCCCAGCGGTCTGGCAATTGGCTACCTGCAGCTGGAGACCCCGGCCATGCAGATGAACCACGGCAACGACAATTTTTTTGGAGAAAATACCTTTACCTACGAGAACGAAAAGAACGGCATCACCAACGAGCTGATGGAAGCGGTCTATACCTTCCTGGTGGACCGGCTGGAGGAGATCAAGTACGGGGTTCCCGTCATTCAGGAGGTCCCGGATTTTGAAGCCATGAAGGTGTACGACGAGTACAACGGAGCCGCGGAATTCCGGGAATCGGACGGTCTGCAGGAGGAAACTCCCGCCGGGGAAAAGTGCCAGATTTGCGGCGAATACGTGGATCATCTCACCTATTGCAAGGTGAAGGATGACTACGGAACCCGCTTCCGTTCCATTTGCGACGCCTGCATCGTAAAATACAAGGCCAAACCCCAAAGATAACAGGGAGACTGCTACCCATGATCAAAATTGCAGGTGCTCAGCCCGTAGAAGACCCAGGATATACCTCTCTGTTGGTGTTAAAGCAGAGCACATTTGGTTGTGTGTTATTTGAATGCTTTGTTTAGTCTTCGGTAATTCGACGGTGTTAATCCTACGTTCTTCTTAAACACCTGAGCAAAATACATAGAATCTTCATAACCGCATTTTCCTGCAATATCTTGAATTTTCAAGGAGGTAGCTTCCAATAAATTACAGGCGTTTGCCATTCGAAGTCTTACATAGTAGGCATAAGGCGGAATCCCCACGCACTGCTTGAACAGATGATTAAACCGACTAACGCTGATCCTGAACATATTGGCATAATGGGAAGCGTCATAAGGAGCGGAAAAAGAATGCTCCATATTGTCCGTCACACGTTTCATCATATTCGTTTCAGAAAACCGTGTGCGGTGCCGAACAAGCAATGAAAACAAAAACAACGTATGATATTCTGCAGTCAACTTCGATAATTCGTCATCATATGTCAAGCTATTCTGAATGTTTTTGAGAGCGTTCAGAATAGCATCACTTTTTGTTTCAAGCGGAGAAGAAAGCGTAATGCCAAGAGACGAAAAAAGATCAGCCACATCGCTACCTGTAAAATGCAAATAATGATATATCGTTTCATCCTTGCCATACATGGTATATTTTTGAGGAACATTCGGTGCATATATCCAAACTTGACCCGGCTCTAAAATGCAATCTTCAAAGCAAAGCTTGCCTGCCTCACAATAAAAAAGTGACCAATCCTTTCTACCGTTTTTACGAATGGTCATTTGGTCATTTGCACCGCAAATAATTCGATTTGACGAAACAACGGCTACGGTGTGCTTGGTAGGCAACGCTTTTTTATCAAATCTGCCATCATAAACCTGCATAAAATCACCTCTAATAACAAGTATACCGATTTACAGGTAATGTGTCAATTGACAAACAGCAAAATCTCCATGGTTTTTGGAGGCTATAACAATATGTTCCATTGTGCTCTGCAAAATATCTATTTATAATACTTACCGAGTATAAATAGAAAGGAACCCTCTTTTATGATCAAAATTGCCTTTATCGGCGCCGGAAGCGTTCAGTTTACCACCGCCGTGGTGAAGGACCTGACCACCTACCCTGCCTTTGACCGGGCGGAAATCTGCCTGATGGACATCAATTCCTATCGTCTTGGGGAGATCACCAGGTGCGTGGAACGCATCAAGCGGGACATGGAATCGAATATTGTCATCACCGCCACCACCTCCCGGGAGGAAGCCCTCACCGGGGCGGACGCAGTCATCTGCACCGTGTTCAACGGGGATGTGGATATTTGGCGACATGAGATTGAAATTCCCATGAAGTATGGGGTCAACATCAACGTAGGGGACACCCGCAGTGTATCGGGAATTTTCCGGGCATTGCGAAATATCCCCCTCATGCTGGATATTTGCCGCGACGTGGAGCGCATCTGCCCCAGGGCGGTGATGCTCAACTACACCAACCCCATGGTCATGCTCTGCAAAGCCATGCAGACCTACACCAGGGTGGACGTTACCGGCCTGTGCCACAGCGTCCAGGGCACCAGCAAAATGCTGGCCGAATGGGCCGGGGTGGACTACAAGGATGTGGACTACACCTGCGTGGGCATCAACCACATGGCCTTTTTCACGAAGCTTCGGGCGGGGGACACCGACCTCTATCCCATTCTTGCCCAAAAGATCGAAACCCCGGAATACTACAACAAGGAAAAGGTCCGCAACGAAATTTTCAAAACCTTCGGCTACTACGTCACCGAATCCAGCGGCCACAATTCGGAATATACCCCCTGGTTCCGGAAGCGTCCCGACCTGGTGCGCCGCTACTGTGACCCCACCGGTGCCAACTGGAACCCGGGGGAATACGCCTACTCCCTCAAGCTTCGCCAGGATCCGGATCGGTTTGATAAGCTGGTGAAAACCTTCATGGATACCCCGTTGGTGAAGGAACGGGGACAGGAATACGCCGCGAATATCCTCAATGCCCGGCTGGGGGATGGCACCCCCTTCCGATTCAATGCCAACGTGCTCAACAACGGCAGTGTGGAAAACCTGCCCTACGATGCCTGTGTGGAAATTCCCGTCACCGCCACCCGGGAGGGCTATACCCGCAATTTCCAGGGCAAGCTTCCCACCAGCGTGGCACCCCTGGTGGCTTATACCGCCGGCATCGAAAACCTGACGGTGGAAGCCTTCGAGAAAAAGTCCAAGAAGCTGGTGTACCAGGCGGTGTCCATGGATCCCCTCTGCTCGGCTGTCCTCAGCCTGCAGGAAGTCCGGGATATGTGCGATGAAATCTTTGCCGCAAACGGGGACTATCTGGGTGATTACCGGTAAGGAGAGAAAATATGAAAATCGACTTTAACGAAACCGAAATCAAGGCCATGGAGGCCTTTTTCCGGGGAGATGGGGAAGGCGGTCACGCCCTGCAGGACAGCTTTCTGGAGGAAATCAAGGCAGCCAAAAAGGAAGGCGCCGATCATTGCCCCTGCAAGGATACCGGGTGCAAGCACCACGGCAACTGCTTTGAATGTGTCCAGATCCACCGGGGTCACGGTATGCATCTGCCCTATTGCATGCAGGCCATGCTGAATAAGCGCCTGGCGGCCCTTTCAGAACTGAGTGAACATACCATCACCCGGGAAGTGACGGTTCCCGATTATCTGCCATAATGGGAGAGCGAAAACAGAAAAAGCCCAATGGGAAAGGAAGACGAATATGAAGCTTCGCATTTTGGTCAAGGCTGTGGAAAAGCTCCTGGGCGTGGTGGATGATCAGACTCCCCGGGCAGATATGTACCTTCCGGATCGGCTGCTTGCCATGGCGCTGGTTTTTCTGGCGGGTGGTACAACCTGTGTCATCTTTGCGGCGGTGTGGCATGAAGTGTGGGCCATTGTGGGGGCTCCGCTGGGACTTGTTATGGGGATTATGGCCCTGCTTTGCTGGAAAAACCAGTCCATCCACGTGATTTCCGACGTGGAATTCACCTACACCACCATGTTTGGCAATCGTTATACCTACGCATTTTCGGATATTCAGGGGATTCGCAAAAATCCAGACTCCCTGACCCTCTTCGTTGCAGGGAAGAAGGTACACATCGAATCTATGGCTGTGATCAGCGACCGGCTGGCGGACCTGATCAACCGGCAGCTTGAAAAGATGAAGTAAAGCCGGAAACGCCTTTGCGACAAAGCCGACGGGATTCATATTGTTTGAAGAAAGAACCGAGGGTTGCCCCTCGGTTCTGTTATTTAGCGTAGTGAGGAAGGGAGCGTCTGACCACATCCTCCAATTCCACCGACTGGATGGCACTTTCCAGGTCGTTGATGGATTTCCCTTCCCGGAGAGATTCGAAATACAGACGATTTTCATTGTAAAACCCACAAATGTCAAACATTTCGATGCTGTCCGAAAGCATATCCCCCGTCACCACCTGGCATTGGTTCCCCTGCGAAACCTGCAGGAGCTTTCCGGGTACGTCGATATTGTCCCACACGGGCAGGTCCACAAAGAAGCTCTGCCCTAAGGTGTTCACCGTCAGGCGTTCGGTGACGGCTCCGCCGGTGGGGACCAGGGTGATCTGAAAATGGGTTCCGTTTTCGAAATGGCCGTTCAAAAAGACATTCTTAACACCCTCTCCAAGCTCCGGGTGGTGGTCGTAGGAAAGATTCACCGATTGGTAATCGCATCCGACAATATGCTTCACCACGTCGATGGCGTGGATGGCGGTGGTGGAAAAATCGGGTTCAAAGCGGTTGTAACGGTACATTTGGTAGGTAATGCTGATGATCGTTTCACCACTTGCCTTTACCCGCCGCATCAACTCCAGAATCAGCGGGGTGTAACGTCGGTTAAAGGAGGTACGGACGCTGACCCCATATTCCTTCGCAACTGCTTGCATCCGACGAATTTCCTCGATGTTCTTTCCCGGGGGCTTTTCCAGAATGATATTACAGCCCTTTTTCATCACATCGATGGCCACGTCGCAGGTGAAATCCACCGGGGTGATGACCGATACCACGTCGGGCCGGATCTCCTCGATCATTTTCGTGTAGTCGGTGTAGCAGGCTTCAAATCCGTAGGCCTGCATGTAATCCTGTGCCTTTTGGATATCCAGATCACAACAGCCCGCAAGCACCACGTCCTGGTAATCCTTTTTGTATTTGGCGAATGCCGGCCCGTGCCCGGTGGAGGACATGGTACCGCATCCGATCACGCAGATTTTGAACATTAGGATTCCTCCCTTTTCCCGGAAAAGACTTCCGTATCGTACGATTTGTTACCCGGTTCAAAGACACCGTCATGAAAAACAGGTGGCTTTGGGTGAATTGCCATAGGCGGCGATGATAACGCCGGCGATCACTTTGCCGATTCGCTGATATCCGGCGGGGGATTTATGCAGCTGGTCACCGATATAGGGGAAGGGTGAAATGCCATCATTCGGTTCGGTTATCCCCATCCACCATGCTCCGCAGGGAAGCGCATCTGTGCTTATTATAACGCATGGGTGTAGGCCATGTCAAATCCTAAAACCATGTTGTGCAACGATGGGATGCCGGGCCGTGTCCTTGTAGTTTTCTGTGGGAAGTCGTTCCCTCGCGTAAATGACCCGGTTTCGCGTTAGCGAAATTTTCGGGCCGGTGGGGCCCGAAACGTAGGGGCCGGCGCCCTCGACGTCCCACATACGCGATTGCTCCGTCTTGCAGAGCGATCAAACCCCGGGGCGGGTAGGAAGATTCTGCCACAGAGGTGTCCCAAAAACGTACCGCCAGCGCAGGGGCTTACTAAATACAAAAAATCTGTGATTACATGGATTCTTTCGGCATGAAACGTAGGGGCCGTACTAAGCGAAGCGACACAGGAGCGGAGCGCATGTCGGCCCGGTCGCAACCGCATCTCCACAAGGGCCGACATGCGGGCCTTACGGCCCTTAGTACGGCCCCTACTATGTGATTTCATGGTTTCTGTCGGCAAAAACAGATGATTATTCTTTTTTGTCTTCAGTCTGACGTGACCGGTTCGGTCACGCCTTTTTTTGGGGCGGCGGGAGCAAGCCCCCGCCCTACATCAAAACAGCGTTGTAATCCAATATATCACGCCATACACCACACTTGCACTGACGCCATAGACAATCACCGGCCCGGCAATATGGAACATACGGGCGCCAACGCCAAGGATGAATCCTTCTGCTTGTGGTCAAGTAGGACCCATTAATTAATTCGCAAAATCAATCTGGATGCTGACTTTTGAGGATTTAATATCCGTTAACTCAAAATCAACATAGTTAGAATTCTCGATCGTTGCGATTTTATATTCCGTGTTATATCCGTCAATCCAAAGTCCGGAGCAATTCTTATCTTTAGGCAATAAGACATGTGCGGTGATTTTTTTCGCAGGCGAGTACACATCGTAACGCATTCCCTCGTCGGTCAAGATATATCGCACGTCAACCATCGCCTTTGTAACCTCGTATCCCGTCAGATAGCGAAGCTCGGTATAATGTGTAACGGGAAATTTCGGGGCAAAGACTATCTCGTCGTAATTGGTGCCAGCGTCATTGATCCCTGCGAGCCCCTCGTCAACCGCACTGACAAGAGCGGCAGCTCCCCACGCGCTGGGACCACCCTCGGGTTGGGGTGTTCCATCGGTATCGTAAAGGAAGTAGACGGTTCCGTCACGCTCTACAAGTTGAATGAAGCGTTGAATGATATCCCATCCGTACTCCTCATATCCGTTATTGAACGCTGCTTTTGCAAGTTCGCCCGCAGTGAACGGAGAGATCGCACCATTGACGTATCTGCCTTTTTTATGCGTACAGAATTTTTCATAGGGCGGATCGATGGAAAACCATTCCGCAAAGTAATCGGTTCGTTCGCGTCTCGCCATGTATTCCTGAATGATCGAACGGGATTGTTCGGTGTCGGTCAGCCCTCGGTTGATATCATACGTGTTGGAAAGAGAGAGACGTTCATTTTCAAGATTATCGAGACCGTTGTGATTCAAATGAAGCTGATGTATAAAAAATTTTCCATTCCAAAGATGCTTGAATATATTTCCTTTCAACACCTCCGCGCGAACTTCCCATTCTCGCGCTTTTTCTTCATTTCCAAGCCTGCGGTTGAACCAAGCAAGTTGATTCATTGCTTGATAAACGCCGGAGTTATCGCCATGCATAATAGACATAGGGGAATTGGGATTGATTCTGCGATTTTCTCCTGCATCAGGAAGATATGTAAAGTCCCACGTGTCAATGGTGAACGGTCTTTTTACAAGACCGTGCTCTTTATCAAAGCGTTTTTCATCGGACATCATATAATCAACACCCTTTTCAAGCTTTGGTAAAACCTTTTTCAGCCACGCATCATCGCCTGTTGTCTTGTAAAGATAAACCGCGCCTTCCACCACCAGATATTCAATATCCGCTTCAAGCTCCAAGCGAACGAGAGAAAGATTATCCTCGGGGTACATTACGTAGCAATCCTCATTAACGAAGCTCCAATGCTTGTCATCGACCTGTTTGATCAGCTCGTAAAACTGACCGTCTTCACGTTGTGTTTCAATGATAAAATCCAAAAAAGATTTCAGGTCATATTCCCAATGTCGCATTGCCTTCATTACGTGAACGTGATCACGGATCCAGTTTAAATCGGTCATCAGAATCCTTCCGTCAATAAAGACCAGCCTTCTGTCGGCAAAAATATTGCTTCGCATTTGATGCAGAAAAAGGCCGAGCTTTGGGTCGGTGGTGGTGAGGATCGAGGGGAAACCCAGCTCACGGTTGTTGTATGTACCGCAATGAACACCGTTTATCTTCATGGCGGGTAGCTTGTGTTGGAATTCAATCTTTTTCATACTAAAATACTCCTATTACAAAAATTGCTAAAAGCCCAAGTGAAAAGCCAATCCATTGTTTTTTTGAAAGCTTTTCCTTAAAAATCAAACCGCTCAACACCCCCGACAAAATAACAACGCCGCCGTTAAATGCAGGGAAAAATATAACTGCGTCCATCGAACTTGAAAGTGTAATGTTAAGCCGGTTATACAAGCAGCTTAAAATACCTGCCGCCAAGGCGACAACAAGAAACTTCTTCTTGGAGAACGGAATCGTTTTGTCTTTCGTGAAGCAAATGGTGCAGAAGTAAAAAAACGTCATAACCGCTGCCGATACCAAAAGCATATCTCCTGTGTGGTCTGAAACCGCCGACTTTCCAAATCCCTTGAAAATAATTCCAACCGCCGCCGCAAGCAAAAAGAAAACCAAGGCATAGTATTTCCAACGCTTGTTTGTGTCGGTGTAGCTCTTTGAATATGTAGATAAAACGATTCCCAAAAACAAAAGAAACAAACCAATAACATCAGCAATGCTGATCTTTTCGCCCCACACGATACAGCTAAAAACGATTGAGACTAAAAGCGAAGCGTTACCGACCAAGGTTGTGACCGATACCGAACCTGCATTCATCGCCTTGGCCTTAAAAAGCACAAACAAGGCCTGAACAATACCGTACCCCACACCCCAAAGCAGTATTTCTTTGTTGAGCGTTACGGTGCATTTGTTGAAAATAAACAAGAGAACAATCCAACTCAGCGAAGCAAAAAGATTTAGCTTAAAAATGTTCCCTTTTTCATTTGCAGGATAGCCGTGTAACAAAATACTGTAAAGGGATGCTGCAGATATGGAAAGGCATAACCAAAGATACATCGAAAATCACCTCCCTTCCCTCAATAATGATAAAAGAGCGAGTGCGTAAAATCAATGCAAAAATAGTCAAAATAATGCGATTTCCAATCATTTTATTGACTATGTTTTAAGAATATGCTATCATTTTAAGGAGGTGATTTGTGTGAAATATACTCATTATGATTTTGATAAGATAATGAGTTCCAACGAAAGCAAGTATATTTTTCAATATGTAAAAAATCGAAAATTAACAAACATTTACCATAGCCACAGTTTTTATGAGGTATGTATTATATTAAGCGGGTCGGCGACGGAACTGTTCAACGGGCAAAAGCGCTTGCTTAAGGAAGGTACGGTAGTAATTCTAAAGCCCGAGGATTTACACTGCTTTGTTGACCAATCTGAAAATCTGAGGCTTGTTTGCCTGTCGGTCAAAACGGAAGAGGCTTTGCGGCTGATAGATGTGTTTGAGGTAAAGCTGCTGCCAAAGGAGGTTATTTTTGATGTTGGAACTTCTGTTGCAAAATTAAGCAATATAATCAGCCAAGCTTCGGAGGAGCATCACTACAAGCTGCTGTTTTGCCAAATTCTAACCTTTTTTGAGGACTATCAAAAGCAAAGTGTGCCGTATATCTTAAAAATGGCAGTTCAAAAAATGCAACGGTTTGAAAATATGCGGGTTGGCGTGCCGAAGCTTGTTGAACTTTCGGGGTATAGTCGCAGTCATTTAACCCGCTTGATTCGGCAGTATTATCATTGCACGTTGCAAGAATTGATGACGAAAATCCGGCTGGATGCAGCGTATAATGAGGTAATTTTATCCAAAGATTCTCTGGAAGATATTGCATTAAAGGTCGGGTATTCAAGCTTTAGTCACTTCCAGAAGGTGTTTAAAAAGTTTTTTGGCATAACACCTGCTGTTTTGAGAAAGACAAACTCGATGTGGACGATATAGCTTAGGAAAGGACGGTATATGCGCATTCAGCTATGATGTTGTTACGCAAGATATCAGGTTAATCGAGTTGCTTAATAAATATATCTTTTACGGAACAAACAAATAAGTTTTACTGTAAGGCAGGAAAGCGACGGCAGATGCCGTCGCTTCTTAGTTATAGTAAGGCTTAACCAACTCGGTCAACTTTCCTCTGTTATCTAAAAACACCACAGGGGCAGTAGGTAACAGATAATATGGAATCGATAATCGATACTAAAACAGCGTTGTAATCCAATAAATCAATCCATACACCACACTTGCACTGACACCATATACAATCACCGGCCCTGCAATTTGGAACATACGGGCACCAACACCGAGGATGAATCCCTCTGCTGCTGTCAATATAGGACACAGTGATTTCGTAAAAATATTTACATTAAATCAGCGGTGTGGTATAATGAAATAAAGTGAGGTGTTACTTATGAATTCCTTTAAAACAAAATCGGCCGCACGAAAGTCTGTGCTGACAATCATATATACATTTATCCCAATGTTTCTTCTTGCTTTTTTAGGCTTGAAAATTGCTGTAATCACTTGGTTGTATTTTGAGATTGTATTCCTTGCGGTTTTTGTGCTTTGCTTATTCTTGGTTTCTAAAACACACTGGGAAATAGAATTTCAAGGTAACAATGTAAATTTAGTCAACACAGGCAATCACCAAAGCTATTACATTGATAATCTTACACAATCCGACCTCATTATCAAGCAATCACCAAAACAGAAAAAGAAGAATTGTTGTGATGTTAAAATTGCAAACACTCCATTTGGAATATATGATGTAAAACGATATAACGAACTAATGGTTTATATTCGAGAGAATATTCCTATTAGCAACTTTTCAGGTGGTATGTAGGATTATGAACGAGCTTCCAAAACGCAAATCGATCCGCATAGTGGATTACGATTATTCTACCCCCGGGGCATATTTCATTACGGTCTGCACCGCAAACCGGGAGAAAATCTTTTGGTCTGACCGTAGGGGCGAACTGTGTTCGCCCACCTATGTACTGTGGACAAAGAAATTCAGAAACTGAATTCTGTGTATGCCGCGGTTCGGGTTGATAAGTATTGCATTATGCCGGATCATATCCACATGATTCTTGTAATTGATACCGATGAAAATGGGCGAACACAGTTCGCCCCTACGATTTCAAGGGTAATGAAGCAATTCAAAGGTTCGATTACCAAACAGGTTGGCAGATCTATTTGGCAGAAATCCTTTTATGACCACGGGATTCGGAATCAACAGGATTATGACGAGATTTGGGAATATATTGAGAATAATCCTGTAAAATATGCATTAAACCGGACACCGTAATGGTGTCCGGTTTTTCGGGCGAACACAGTTCGCCCCTACCGTGATGTGTGATAGAATTCGTAGGGGTATTCTGTGAACGCCCGTTAAAACAAGGTGGTTATCCAATAAATCACCCCGTACACCACACTTGCACTGACACCATATACAATCACCGGCCCTGCAATTTGGAACATACGGGCGCCAACGCCAAGGATGAACCCCTCGCTTTTGAATTCGATGGCGGCGGAGGCCATGGAGTTGGCAAATCCGGTGATGGGTACCAGGGTGCCGGCCCCGGCGAATTTGGCGAGCTTTGCATAAAGTCCCAGGGCGGAAAGCAAAATACCCAGGGCGATCAGGGTCACCGAGGTCAGGGTGGCAGAAAGCTCCTTGTCAGCCCCCAGGGCGGTGTAGCCCTCGGTGAGAAGCTGACCCAAAAGGCAGATGGTGCCGCCGATAAGAAACGCCCCGGTAAGGTCCCGCAAAAGAGGGGACTTTGGGGAAAGCGATTTGTAGTAGGCGGCGTATTCTTCTTTATTTTTTGTAAAACGCATTGATTTTCTCTCCCTTCTGTGTTACTATGCCCTAAAAGGAAAAAATCATGCCATCGAAAGGAGAATCCCCCGTGACCAGCCTGCAACCCATCCGGGAAATTGACGAAGCCCGTTTTTTTGAAATTGCCACCTCATCCCACGTCACCTCCCGCCTGCCGGACTGGCAGATGACCATGACCTATGCCCGGCGGCTTGCCGCCCATTCCCGGGCGGATTTTCTCTCCCCGGCGGACCAACAACTGCTGTTTGGCATTTACGAGGACGGGGAATTGGTGGGAGCCCTGTCTTTGGGGCCCGATTACCGGTGCGATTATCGGGTGGCGGTGGGCTTTTTCGTAGGGGAAGCCTACACCCGACGGGGAAGTGCCGGCCGGGCCATCGACGAAGCCGAAAAAATCGCCGCCGCCCACGGTATCGACCAGCTTCACGCCCTGGCGGAGGCGGACAATCTTCCTTCGGTAACCCGACTCCAAAAATCCGGCTTCACCCTGCTTGGGGAATGCTTTCTCCGCCGGGACGGGGAGCGGGAAAAAAGGAGAAACCTTCTGTTTGTAAAAAAGATTTGCCTAACCCCCGAAAACATGGTAAAATAGATGGGAAAATGACTACACAAGAAAAAGGAAGGACAATACCTTGCCCGACTTACATTACATATCCTTTGCCTCCTCGTCGGAGGGGAACGCGGGGCTTTTGAGTTATGGTGCCACCCACATCCTCCTGGATGCGGGCATTTCCGCCCGGCGCATCACCGGGTGCCTGGGGGAGCTGGGCCTTTCGGCGGCCTCCCTTTCGGCCATCCTCCTGACCCACGACCACGCCGACCACATCAAGGGGCTTCCGGTGCTTTGCCGCAAGCTTTCGGTGCCCATCCTGTGGCCCGGTACCACCTTCCACTCCAAGGACCCCTTCACCATTGGTGACGTCAAAATCACCGCCTTCGGCACCCCCCACGACGCCCAGCCCTCCTGCGGGTTCCGGTTCGAGGCGGGGGAGGAGACCCTGGGCTTCGCCACCGACCTGGGCTATGTTACCCGGGAAATCTACGAAAGCCTCCGGGGCGTCCGGCGGCTGGTGATTGAATCGAATTACGACCCCGATATGCTCCGGGACGGACCCTATCCCCCGAGCCTGAAGGCCCGCATCGCCTCCCGACAGGGGCATCTTTCCAACCCCGACTGCGCCGAACTGCTGTCCCACCTGGCGGGGGAGGGGCTTCGCCAGGTGGCACTGGCCCACCTGAGCCCCCACAACAACACCCCCGAGCTGGCCTACAACGCCGCCGCCCAGGGGCTTTCCGGGAGCGAGTGCTCCCTTTGCGTGCTGGACCGAAAGGAGATGACCCGGTTTTGCTGAATATCCGACTGATCTGTGTTGGTAAACTCAAGGAAAAATTCTACAAGGACGCCTGCGACGAATTCAAAAAGCGGCTCCAGGGCCTGTGCAAAATGGAAGTGATCGAGCTCAAGGAGGAGGTCGGCCCTGCCAAGCTGGAAAAGGAGGCCGACGCCATCGAAGCCTCCCTGCTGACTCCGGGGGTCACCTGTGCCCTGTGCATCGAGGGAAAGATGCTCACAAGCGAAGAGCTTTCGGCCAAAATCAGCCGCTACGCCCTGGAAGGGGTCAGCCGCCTGAATTTCATCATCGGCTCCTCCGAGGGGATGTCGGAGCGCATCAAAAAGAACGCCGATTGGCGGCTTTCCATGTCCCCCATGACCTTCCCCCACCACCTGGCCCGGGTGATGGTTTTGGAGCAGATTTATCGGGCTCTGATGATCGCCGAAAACCGCAGTTACCATAAATAAACCCTCCCGCCCCGGCATAGAATAGCCCGGGGGGTGGTTTTATGTCAGAAAATCGAGGCAAACTGTTTTTTAAGGGATTTCTCATCGGCGCCACCATGAGCGTGCCGGGGGCCAGCGGAGGCACCATGGCCATGCTGCTTGGGGTTTACGAGGGAATGCTTCAGGCCCTTTCGGAGCTCTTTCGGGATTTCCGAAGAAATGCCGTTTTCCTTGGCCTGTTGGCCGGGGGCGGACTGGCGGGTATGCTGTTGGCGGGCGGGGTGGTGGAATCCTTCCTGTTTTTTCATCCCTTCCGGGCGGGATTTTTCTTCTCGGGTTGTATCGCCGGGGGGATCCCCTTCCTGGTGGCTACCTCCCTCAAGCGGGCGGGCAAGCGGCTTTTGGCCCCTCTGCTGGCCCTGGTTGCCGGGGCAGGGCTTGGCATGTTTTTGCCCCTGTGTCCCCATCTGTTCCGGGGGGAGGGAGCGCTCTATCTGATCCTTTCGGGTCTGCTTCTTTCGGTGGCATTGGTGCTGCCCGGCATCAGCGCATCGTCGTTTTTGTATATTTTGGGGCTCTATGAGCCGCTTTTCGCCGCCATTCGGGGGCGAAATCTGGCCTTTTTACTGCCATTGGGGCTGGGATGCCTGGTGGGGAGCTTTCTTTCTGCCCGACTTTTCACCCGGGCCCTGGAGCGCCACCCCGCCGCAAGCCACATGCTGATCGCCGGATTCCTGATTGCCTCCGCCGCAAGCGGCCTGCCCTATGGCGTGCCCGGCGGCGTGACCGAGGGGGCCCTGGCCTTTGTGGCGGGCTTCCTGCCCCTGCTTGCCCTTTCGGGGCATACCCTGATTCGAAGGAGGATTTCCCATGCCCACCTTCCGCACCGCCCGGGCCGCCGACGTGCCGGCCATCGGGAAACTGCATTATAACGCCTGGATGGAAACCTACCGGGGCCTTTTGAGCGAGGATTACCTTGCTACCTTGTCCCCGGAGCGTATGGCCACCATCTTTGCCCGGCGGGCCCCCGCCAATCTCTACCTCCTGGAGGAGGAGGGAGCGCTTTCGGGCTTCGTTCTGGTGGGTCATGGCCGGGAATCCGACCTGCCGCCCCGCACCGGGGAGCTCTGCGGCATCTATCTTCTGGCCGCCAGCCAGGGGAAG
>SVKS01000197.1 GCA_015068345.1 Oscillospiraceae bacterium | reverse complement strand
TGCGGTATTCGTCCAGGGTGGTGGCGCCGATGCAATGGAGTTCTCCGCGGGCGAGCATGGGCTTGAGCAGATTTCCCGCATCCATGGCCCCATCGGTCTTTCCCGCCCCCACGATGGTGTGGAGTTCGTCGATGAAAAGAAGGATGCGGCCATCGCTTTGCTTGATTTCATTCAGCACCGCCTTCAGCCGTTCCTCGAATTCCCCACGGTACTTGGCCCCCGCCACCAGAGCCCCCATGTCCAGGGCAAAGATGGTTTTATCCCGCAGGGCTTCGGGCACGTCGTTTTTCACAATGCGTTGGGCAAGGCCTTCCGCAATGGCGGTTTTGCCCACACCGGGTTCCCCGATGAGCACCGGGTTGTTTTTGGTTTTCCGGGAAAGGATGCGGATCACGTTTCGAATTTCGGCATCCCGTCCAATCACCGGATCCAGCTGGGTCTTCCGGGCTCGCTCCACCAGGTCGGTACCGTACTTTTTCAGGGCTTCGTAGGTTTCTTCCGGATTGTCGCTGGTAACCCGATGGGTCTTCACGTTTTTCAGTTCTCCCAGGAAGGCATCCCGGGTCAGGTTAAACCGACGGAAAAGATCCTTCAGGGCAGCAGTAGGCTGATCCAGCAGAGCCAGCATCAAATGCTCCACCGACACGAATTCATCCTTCATGCGTCCGGCTTCCCGCTCTGCGGCGTTGAATACCTTATCGGTTTCGGGGGCAATGTAAATCTTATCCGGTTCCCGGCCGCTGCCGGTGACTCCCGGGATCTTTCGGATCAGTTCCGCCGCCGCATCCAGCACCCCGTTTGGTGCCAGCGATAGCTTGGTCAAAATGTTGGGCACCAGTCCCCCCTCATCCGCCACCAGGGCGTAAAAGAGGTGTTCCGGGCATATCTGCATATTGTTGTGTTCCAGCGCCAGCTTTTGGGCATTCTGGATGGCTTCCAGCGATTTTTGGGTCATATTTTTCGGATCCATTGTGTTCTCCTTTCCCCGGCGAAAGCCGGGATCTTCGATCTATTGAAAAAAATCAGAGTAATCCAACTCCGCGCCGCAGGGCGGCACGGTATTCCAGCTCGATGCGGGCGGCATCCGCCTCCCCCATCAGGTAGCACTTCATCAGCTTATCCAACAGGGTGATGTAATCCCCCAGGATCTTGCTGAAATCCTCCCCCTCCCCGGCTTCCACCGGACGAAGACGGCGGGTCAGCTTGCCCCCGGCAATCTGATAGGTAATACTGCCCCGACCCAGAGGGGTCAGGTAGGCATTTTCCAACTTGCACCACAGGGTGAAAAAGCGGGTGATGGCATCCACCAGGGTGGCCGACTGGGTGCGAAACACCACGCTCAGTTCCCCCACGTCACCGGTTTGGTCGGGAGCTCGGTAAAGCTCCACCTCGTAGCGGATAGTGGGACGATATTTGTATTCCAGGCTACTTTTTAAGGTCATGGTCGGCCGATTTTCCACCAAAAAGGGGACGATGTCGGGGGTAGCCCCCATATAAGCATCCAGCGATTTGAAGATGCGGTTGATGCGTTCCTCGGGAGTCAGCACTGCGCAAAACTCTGCCAAAGCCGCATTGGCCAGGGCTGACCGGCTCATCCCCCGGCGCATGGCCAGAAGGTCCAGCGCCCGAACCACCTCATCATCCAAAAGCAGGGAGTATAGATTTTTCGCCATAGTATCATTCTCCTTCTTCGGGTATGTCTGTATTATATCACCGGTCTTGTAATTTGTCAAGCGTATTATATAATTTTTTATACGAGTTTTATTTTCTTCGGTAAAAAGATAGCCCCGGACTTCCGTCCGGGGCTTGCCGAATGCTTCTTTATCCTTGCTTCTTTCCCCCATTTTCTTCCGGGGACTTCTCTTCCTTTTTCTTTTTGGCCTCCGCCATGGACCCATATAGCTCAACCCCAGCATCATGCCAATGCTCAAACCAACAGGCATCCAAAGGCCCAAATTGTCGGTGGCAACGCCGATTGCCGTACCAACCGCGATCCCAAGGCACATACCGATGGGCATATATTGAGCCTGGTTTTCGTCTTGCTTCTTATCTTTCATACAATTCATTCTCCCACGTCCACCCAGATGGCAGGGCGGATGCCATTCTTGCGATAGCGATTGGCGGAGGCGCTGTTGGGATTATCCGCCCCGAAGGTCACGTCGTCGCCGTGATAATAAAGATTGCCATAGGTGTCCACCGTCATGGCTTGCCGCAGGCTTTCGCCGGGGGTACGAAGCCACCACCAGCCCACATCCTCCTCATTGGTATACATGCGTTTCTTCATGGCCCAGGAGGTGGCTTTGGCGACCCGGTCCTCGGTGGGAAGGTATGCTTCCACCTCATCAGCACTCAAAAGAAACACCTGGTCGGCGGTATCCCGGCCTCCGTCCACTCCGGTGACGGGATTTTCGGGATTTTGGAGGGTAGTGGTAACCAGCAGAGTCTTGGTGTCCCCCACCAGAGCATTCCGCAGGAAGGTGCCGTTGAGCCAGGCGCGAAGGGTACTGCTTTCCCAATCGGTGGGATCGGTGCGAAGGAGAAAGTCATCCTCCTCCTTTTCGGGCTGGGTCACGGTGTATTCCCCAAAGGCAGGCATACAATCGAGAAGCTTGGTGGATAGCAGAAGTTTTTTATCCCCATCCTCTGCCAACACCTTCCAGGTCACAGGATCCTTGCCCTCTTCTCCATCCTGAGGGTAATAACCCAGGGTCACGGTATCCCCTACTCCGGCATCAGCCAGTTG
>SVKS01000196.1 GCA_015068345.1 Oscillospiraceae bacterium | reverse complement strand
GCGGTGGAGGTGACGGCGGTGATGTTGTAGCGGGGAGTCAGGATTTCGCTGGCTTCCCGTTCGGTGAATTCGATGGCGTTGCGGATGAGCTTGCTTTCTTCCTCGTCAATGCCGCCTTCGCTTTCGGCTTCCTCCACCATGGCCATCAGCTCGTCTTCGGTAATGGTATTGTCTTCCTCATTCTTGAATACCTTGGAAAGCAGTTTTTTCCAAAGTCCGAACAGGAAGGTGAAGGGGGTCAGGAGGCCCATTAGGAGGTGCATGAAGGGAGCGGAGAAGCGGGCAAAGCTTTCAGGCCGTTCCTTGGTCAGGCTCTTGGGAGAAACCTCTCCGAAAATCAGAACGATCACCGTAACGACGATGGTGCTGAGGGTCGGCCCCAGCTCCTCGCCAAAATAGGTGATAAAGAGTACCGTGGCCAGGGAGGAGGCCAGGATATTTACAACGTTGTTGCCGATCAGGATGGTGCTCAGGAGCTTATCGTAATTCTGCTCCAGGTTCAATACCAGCTCGGCCTTTTTGTCCCCCTTTTCGGCCATGTTTTTGACCTTGATGCGGTTGAGGGAGGTGAAGGCGGTTTCGGTGCCGGAAAAGTAGCCGGAAAAGACGATACAGACAATGATGATAAGCAGCTGTATGAATTCGGGTTCCATGGTGATTCCTTTCCAATATGGATCATCAGTATTTTTTATGGGGACGAAATGGCTTCCAACGCAAAAAGACACAGCCGTGAAACCCCCTGTCGGGTTCCAAAGCTATGCCTGAATCAACGATATGTAGTACTGTGGTATAAATCGCCGGTACTGTCAGAAAGATCCATAAGGCCCTCCTAAAATGATAGAGGTATTATATCATGGATACTGCCGTATGTCAAGGGAATATATTGGGATAAGCAATGCGAATTTTGGGGCTTGAAACGGAGGACCGAATTTGGTAGAATAAGGGTAATTCCAATAAGAAAAAGGAGACCTCTTATGGATCGAATCGAAGTTCGCCCCGACGGGATTTATCTGGACGGGGAAAAATTCTTTATGCTCAGCGGTGACTTCCATTATTTCCGCACCCTGCCTGGGGGCTGGAAACGGCGGATGGAGCTGATGAAGGACTTTGGCATCACCGCCATCACCACCTACGTGCCCTGGAATCTCCACGAACCCAAAAAGGGCGAGTTCTGTTTCGAGGGTCTCTGTGACCTGGATCTTTTCCTTCGCACTGCTGAAGAGGTGGGGTTGAAGGTGGTCATGCGTTGCTCCCCCTATATGTGTTCCGAATGGGACATGGGTGGGCTTCCTGCCTGGCTCCTGAAGGACCGGACTATGTGCGTCCGTTCCAGCGACCGGTCCTTCATGGCCCATGTGGAGGATTACAATAAGGTACTCTGCGACGTACTGCGTCCCCATCTTTACACCAACGGGGGAAGCATCATCTTCTTCGGCCTGGAAAACGAATACGGCTCCTTCGGCAGTGACCGGGAATACCTCTGCCTCCTGCGGGATAATTACCGGGCAAACGGTATCGACGTACCCTTCCTCAGCGCCAATGGGGTGGATCCCTTCAAGTACAGAAACGGCGTTTTGGAAGAAAACTGGAACGGGGTGGATGCCCAGGCGGGCCCCGGCGCCCTGAACGACCTGAAAAAGCTTCAGGCCATGGACCTTGGCAAACCCCTGATGGCAGGGGAGGCCTGGGTGGGACGCATCCTCTTCTGGGGCCGTCCCTACGCCCTGAATCAGGAAATCGAACCGGCGGCAGAATACTTTAAGGCGGCTTTGGAAATGGGCACCGCCGTGAATTTCTATATGTTCTGCGGCGGCACCAACTTCGGCTTTACCAGCGGCTCCCTGGACCACACCGGCATCGTCAAATTCTCTCCCTTGCTCACCAGCTATGACTACGACGCTCCCGTCAGCGAAGAGGGTACCCCCCGGGCGAAGTATTTTGCCCTGCGGGACGTGCTGGACGAATATCTCGGTAAACCTGCCCGACCCCACTTGGCCCCTGCCTGGCGGGCCCAGACCATTTCGGGGGTCAAGCTCACCGAAAGTGCCCCTCTCTTCCAAAACACCGGGGTGCTTGCGGAAAAGACCGTAAAGGCCAACCGTACCATTTCCATGGAGGATTTGGACCAGAACTTCGGCTTCATCCGTTATACCACCTTCCTGCGCTACGGCGATCCCAGAAAGTACCATCTGAAGATCGAGGGTCTGGCCGACCGGGCCACCTGCTACCTGGATGGCCGCTACATCGGCACCTACATGCGGGACGAGCCTTCGGAGGATATCGTGTTCACCATTCCCGAAGGGGGCGCCGAGCTTTCCATCCTGGTGGAAAACACCGGCCGCATCGACTACGGTTACAACATTTACGACCGGAAGGGCATTTTGGGCTGTGTCCGCTTCGACATCGAACAACCCGACGGCTCCTTCCTCTTCAACCTGGCAAACTGCATGGGCTTCACCATCGAAACCCTGCCCCTTGAAAAGCTGGATGGCATTGCCTACGGAACCGAGTTTGAGGAGCATAACCCTAACTTCCTGCGGGGAAGATTTACCGCCGAGCCGGGGGTGGATAGCTTCCTGGACATGGGCGGCTGGGAAAAGGGCGTGGTCTGGGTCAATGGCTTCAATCTGGGCCGCTACTGGTCGGTGGGCCCCCAGCGCACTCTGTACGTGCCCGGGGAACTCCTGAAGGGGGAAAACACCATCGAAATCCTGGAACTCCACGCACCCAAAGCCGACCGCACCGTG
>SVKS01000063.1 GCA_015068345.1 Oscillospiraceae bacterium | reverse complement strand
ATTCATTGTCGCATTGATTGTCAAATTTGATCTGCTGCTCCCGCTGCAGGATGGCGATAAAGGCATTGGCCACCAGGGAAGCCAGCACCCAGGCAAGCCACCCGAAGGAGAATTTTTCCTTTTCCTCCCCCTTCCTGGGCTTTTCGTAATTCATGATGAAAAGCGACAGGAACACCAAAACAATGGAGATATACTGGAAGAGATTGGCATCCTCCCCCAGGTAAAAGAGCCCGTAAAAGATCACCAGCACCCCGGAAAAGGAGCTGATCAACCGGGAGATCACGTAGGATCCCAACTGCAGGGCCCGGTACATACCATAAAATCCGGTGGCAAAGCAAAGACAGCTGATACCCCCATAGATCCACAGCGCCCCGGGGAAATAAAAGCCATCCCGGTCGGTGAGCACAAAGAAAAGCATGGAGAAAAGGCACACCACCGCATTGAAGAACATGCCCCCTGCCCCGTGCTTGTTGCCGTAGCGTCGGGTCAGCATACCCTCCACCTGGTGAGCCGCATTATTCAGAATAATCAGTAAAAACCCCATAACAGCATTCTCCAACCTTAACGATATCCCTATCAGTATACCATGGTTCAACCAAAAGGGAAACAGGAATTTTTCCAGATTTCCCCGTATTGATTCTCTATTCGCTCCACACGAAGTGGTGGTTGATGGATTCTCCGCCGTCCACCAGAATGTTCTGGCCGGTGCAGAAGGTGTTCACCACCGTCAGAAAGTAGGCCCATTCGGCGATTTCTTCCGGAGTGGCCCACTTTTTCAGGGGTGTTTCCTCCATGATTTCAGCCCAAAGCACCGGATCCTCCATGACCACCGCATTCAGTGGGGTCAAAACGCCCCCGGGGTCCAGGCTGTTGCAGGTGGCGCCGAAGGGGGCTACCCGCTTGGCGGTATTTTTGGTGTAGGCCAAAACCCCGCCCTTGCTGGCGCAGTATTCGGGGAATTCTGCCCCGGTATGCGCACTGGCAGAGCCGATGTTGAGGATAGACCTGATCTTCTCCTGCACCCCATAACGCTCGGTGATGGTGATCAGCCCCTTCAGGTTGATATCGATATCATCCTCGTTCTGGGTACCGGCGTTGTTGATGAGGATCTCTACCCCCTGGACCTCCGGCAGATGGGTCTTATCCCGCACGTCGCATTGATAATGGGTGTAGTTTTCGTGGCAGATCCCCGCCGCCTGTCGGTCAATGCCAATAACCAGGTGTCCCCGATCCAAAAAGAGCTTGGCAATGGCCTGCCCGATACCCTGGGTGGTTCCTGTAATCAATACCTTCATGCCTTCATCAAATAGTCGTAGCCCGCCTTCACGTAGGCGATCTTGGCGGCCTTCATGACCATGGGGACTGCCCGCTCCCCGGGAATTTCCATATTGAAAATACCCTGGTAGCCGATTTCCCGCAGGGTCTTTACCACCCCGAAGAAATCGATATTCCCCCGGTTGAAGGGCATCATGTGCTGGTCCCCGGAACCGTCGTTGTCGGCAATGTGCAGAGCGTGGAGCTTGTCGCCGGCTTTCAGGATGAAGGCCCGCTGATCCTTGTCATTCAGATTCAGATGCCCGGTATCCAGGCAAATGCCGAAGCGGGGGCTTCCGATCCCCTCCAAAATCTCCAGGATTTCATCCACGTTCGGTACAATCCGGATCAGGTTTTCCAGGCAAATGGTAATTTTCTTGTCCTTGATATATTCCGCCAGGCGGCGCAGCACCTGGATGTTCCGTGCCACAACCTCCTGGTGGGAAAGACCACTGTCCACCATGGCGTCGCAATGGAGCACCATGTTTTGGATGCCGATGGCTTCATAAAGGTCCACCCACTTGCAAAGAATTGCCAGTGCATCCGGGTCGGAACAGATCTTCACCCGAAGCCACAGATGCCCCTGGGGAATTTCCATCCCAACTCCCTTGGCAAAGGCAGCAAATTTCCGCCCGGTGGCCACCACGTCCGGGTCACGCGCCAAAAGCTCGAAGCCGTGTTCGTCCGAAAGCTCGGTGGCGGTAATGCCGTTTTCCACCAGGGTCTTGATGGCTTCCTCAGCAGAAAGCTCGGCGTAATAGCTTGTCCAAATGCTCAGTTTCATTGTGTGTTCCTCTCTTGTCCTATGATGATTGCCGGAACTTCCGGCACAAAATTTTCCTTTTGATAGATATAGAATAGCACAGCCCAGGCCGCATTTCAACCTGTTTTTTCGCAGTCTTTTTCCTGCCACATTATTCTATATCGACAAAACCGCAATCGCAACAGCACCGAGCCCACCTTTTTTGACATCGGTGATTCCGATCCCCAAAACTTCCCCAATCAAAAAAAACGGATGCAGCCGCATCCGTTTTTTTGATTGGTTTCAGTCTTCCCTGACCAGCAAATCGGCACTTCCGGGTCGGATCACATAGGTGTCTGCTCCAGCCGTTCCGCCTGCATACAGTCCCCGGTAGCTGCCGTCCAGCTTCAGTTCCACAGGCTCCGCCCTTTGGTTGTTGACGGCGATGATGTTTTCCGAAACCCGGTCCACATGCAGACCGTAGCCCTGGGAAAAGGGGTTTTTCTCCACACCGGCACAGCCTGCAAGATAGTCCAAAAAGCTTCCGAAGGCCCGGCCATCGGCTTCCGCCCCTTCTCCAAGGTTGGTGCCGCAGTAAAAAATAGTGCCCTTACCGCATTTCTGCCGGATGATGCAGGGGACTCCGTTGAAGGTGCCGATGACCTCCGCACCGCTGCCCGAAACACAGGCAAACCGCTCCGCACCCATCAGGTCAAACCCCAGGTCGGTATGGATGCGGAAATTTTTTCCGCCATTCAAGCCGTAGGCTGCGATGGCCTTTTTCACGTCGTCGGCCATGGCGGAGGTATCGGGTTTTCCCTGCTCCACCATGCTTTCCAGATGGTAGGCGCTGGTGGTGTATTCCTCCCGGATTCCCCATAGCTCATCGGCTCCCAAACCGGGCATCCGATAAGAATGTCTGCCGCTATCCCCATTGTAGGCCCCCAAATGGGCCTCGCAAAGCAGGGTGCCGCCCTTTCGCACAAAGTCGTCCACTCCGTCAATCAGCTTTCGGTCCGCCCCGTAGCAATAGGGCAGAATCAGCAGCTTCACACCGGGAAGTCCCTGAGCGATCATCTCATCGTCCACAATGCGGCAATTGTAGTTGTTGTAATAGGCTCCGTTCACGTAGGCTTCGATGCTTTTGGCAAAGCCGGTCAAGTCGTTGTGAATGGCAAAGGAAAGGATTTCGTTTTTACGGCCCTTCCAGATGGCGATTTCGGCTTCGGGGGCCTTGGTTCCCATAATCTCATGGGTATAGGGACCAAGCCTTCCAATAAACTCCTTTGCCGCAAGACCCACGCTGCCAATGCTGCCGTCCGGCTTTGTGACCCCCCAGGCCGGGGATTCCAGCCCCAGCACCTCCGGCCGGTATTGCCAGAACATGAAGCCCCGGATCCCCATACCGATCTGGGGAACCAGATCCCTGACCATATCCTTCAAGGTGATCTGTTTCTGGTGCATGGCGGTGGATCCGTTCCCGATGTGGCACTCCACATTGTAGCAAACCTTACCCCTGCCCGCCGAGGTGGTCAGAATGCTCCAGATCGGGCTGGCAAAGTTGGTAGAGGCAAACAGGTCACACTCCTTGGCCATGGCAAAATCGTCCACACCGGTCATGGCATTGAAAATGGAGGAGGTATTGGGCACCACGTGAAGATAGACAGGATGGGATTGATCCAGTTTTTTTACCAGGCGAATCCGGCTGTTTGCCTCGGCGGTCATGGTGTCCAGGTGAAATTCCCGGAAATCCATAAAATCGGAGAAGGTGCAGCTTTCGCCGGGCAACTGCAGATCGTCAAAGCTCCGATAGCACCGGCCCCACACATCGTTGAGCTTTTCAATATCATCCTGGTATTTTCGTTTCAGGTAATCCTTGAATTTTGCTTTGCAGCTGGGGCAAAAGCAGGCCAATTCTTCCGTTTTCGGGAAACGGTAGGGCCCGCATTGCTCCGGCTCGTTCCAGATATCCCACATATCCATGGCCGGGTGATCCTTATAGCGTTCCACCGTTTTTTCCAAAAACAGCATTCTGGCATGAAAGGCGGCCTTGTGATTGTAGCAGGTCCCGGGGAAACCCCCGATCTGCCGGTGCCCCACCACCCGGGGCTCCACAACTTTGCCGCTTGCCAGCACCATTTTAGATTCGGGATACTTGTCGTAAACCCAAACCGGCGCCACATCAAAAATCACATTCAGGGTCGCCTTCAGCCCATTTTGGTAGGCCAGGTCCATGAGGGTGTCAATATCATCAAAGTAAAAGACCTCCTCGTCCCGGTGGGTCCAGCCCCATTGCACCCAGAATTTGATGCTGTTGAAGCCGTTTTCCCTGACCTTTCGGATGTCGCTTTCCCAGTTATCCCTGGAAGGGGTGGGGGCACGGTAGTACTGCACCCCAAATATAAAGTCGTATGCTCGATCCATCCTGACCTCCAGATTCATTTTTTACCGATTTTACTTTTCCCCGGCCGCCCGCAGGGTCTCCTGGGAGAAGGAGGGAATCCGGCCCAGGCCATCGGGTCCCAGGAGCCATTCAGGGTTCCCCATAATTAAATTCCCTCATTTCCGTACCGATCCACTGACGCCACCCGGTAACAGCCATTGCTGTCAGGGATTGCACACGACTCTGCCACGGTGGATGCAATCTGCATTTCTTTACCCGGTTGAGACACAGCATATACCCGGTAATAGCAATGCTCCCGGTCGATGCAGGCTTGCCAGACTAGCCGTCCATTTTCGACTCTGACGTTTTCGATGGTGCTTGGTGTTCTTTCCACATAATCGGTTGTGAAAAAGGTTACTGACCTGGGGCCAAGGGTAATCGTAGTATTGCGGTCACAAGCCAACCGTTCCGAATGGGGCTGGAGGTCACAAAAATCGTTGTAGGGTACCTTGTCGGCAGAAAAATCATAGCGCCGCAGGGGCTTGTCCAGAAAATGCTCCAATTCCAGCTCCACCCTTCGGTCTTCCCCGGCCCAGTTGATTACACACAGGGAAAAAGAGCCATCCTCGTTGGTAATTGCTCCCGCCCGAAGGGAGTCGTCATCCCAGCTGCAATCCATAACCCTGGATCCCTTTTTGAAAAGCTTTGTCATATACCCCAAGGTATAAAGTGCCGCACGAGAGGGCTTACCCGGATCCCCATCCCACTTGATCAAGCCGTGTTTGTTGTAGCGGATATTCAACCCGTGACCCGAAAAGCGGGCCACCTCGTACCGTCCCTTTTCCTCCGGGGAATCACCGTCCTCACGGATAAAAGGGTCTGGATAGTCAAACAGGGTCCAGTATGCCCCGGCGAAGGTACCGGAATTGAGGATTGCCAGGCCCATTTCCGCCGCGGCAATGGCGTGCAGGCCATCGTTTTCCGGTTTCGCCACCGCATAGGAAACATCGTTGACCATGGCATCCCCCAGCATATTTCTTTCCTGGGGAAAGATACCGTATTCCCCCAGGATATAGCGCTTATGCTTGCGAAGCACCTGCTCCGTAAGCCCTGCAAAAAGACTTCTGCAGTATTCATAGGCCTCTGGATCCCCGGGTTGATACTTTTGCAGATAAAGATGGGTACAGTAATCGGTGGTAATCTCGTCCAGATTATCGATTGCCCACTTGATTTGGTGATAGTTTTTCTCCTCGGAGCAATCGGTGGCCAAAAGTCCAACGTCCAGCCCGTGCCGCAAAAATGCCCGATAGAGGCCATCATGCAACCGGCCGAAAAAGTCCAGATGCTTCGCCAGGTATGCGTAGGTATTCCCGGCGGAAAGCTCGTTTGTAACACAAAAATACCGGATCTTGTTGCACTTTCTTTCCTTGATCAAATATTCCAGATTGGCCGCCGTTTTTTCGCAATACTCCTCCAAATCAAACTCCCCGGTTGGCATGGGCATTCTCCCCGGTACCATATACAACAGGGTTCCGCTTTGTCGGAAAGTTTTGTCATAGTAATCCGCGAAGTGATCCATAGCTTCCCGGGTCCAATCGGCAAATCCGCCGAAAACCCGGGAAAAGGTGGGAGAAATCTCCCGAAAGCACTTCAGTACCCGTTCTTCCAAAAAAGTCGCCGTCATCACCGGCGTCATGGTTGCTTCGCTGTTGTGAAAGCCCAGGCCCCCAAACAACCACCTGCGGTATGGCTTTTTGATCGTAATCCTGCTCATAGTTCACTCCGTTTTTGGTTCACTTTTCCGCGGCCGCCCGCAGGGTCTCCTGGGAGAAGGAGGGAATCCGGCCCAGGCCGTCGGGTCCCACGTTCAGGAGGTAGTTGATGCCCATACCGTTGAGCTTTTCCCGGCGGGCGATCACCTCTTCCGGGGTGACCCAGTTCTGGTCGTAATACTTGAAGGCCCAGGAGCTGTTCAGGGTTCCCGCCGTTTCGTAAAGATCGTAGGGAGAATACTTCATGCCGTCCAGGCTGTTGGGATCGGCATCGGTTTGGGACTTGTCCAGCTTTTCCATTTTGGCGGGATATTCGTTATCCCCCAGGGATACGTAGTCGTAGGCGCCGTTGCCGATGCGGGAATTGATCAGGCAGCCGGGTTGAAGGGTCTTCACCATGCGGTTGAGCTCCAGACTCTGTTCCGGGGTGATGGTGTGGGGCACGTCAAACCAAATGAGGCAAAGGTCGCCGTACCCGGTCAGAATCTCCTCCACCTGGGGCTTGATCTTTTCCTCAAAGCAGATGGAAAAATCCTTCTTTTCCCGATCCGGGTAGTCCCAGCTGTTGTCCCAGGAAACCCCGGCGCAGGGCTCAAACCGGTCGTAGCCGCCCCCGTGGGGGTGATGCCAGTCCAACTCCTGGGAATAATAAAGCCCCAGCTTCAGCCCATACTTGTAGCAGGCTTCCGCCAATTCCCCCACCACGTCCCGGCCAAAGGGGGTGGCGTCCACCACGTTAAATTTGTCCGCCTTGGAATGATAGAGGGCGAACCCGTCGTGATGCTTGGAGGTGAACACAAAATACTTCATCCCCGCATCCCGTGCCAGGCGGATCCACTCGTCCGCATTGAAATAGATGGGGTTGAAGGCCTTTGCCAAAAGCTCGTATTCGGCGTTGGGGATGGCGGCGTAGCTTTGCACCCATTCGGCGTAGGATCGCACCCGCTTGCCCCGGTATTCCCCCATCAGCAGGGAGTAAAGCCCCCAATGGGTCATCATGCCGTATTTTGCTTCTTTGAACCATTTGATATTATCCATCGTTGCCTCCTGTTTCGATTACATGGTTTTTTGATAGGACGTAACGTCTTGATTTGCGTTGTAGGTTGGATCTCCGGGATGGATCCCGTTCATCCCCTGCATCATGTGGTAGGCTTCCTCCTGCATCCTGCGGGCGGCAGCCGGTTGGGGCAGATTCCTGTCGTGAAAAATCGGATCCCCAATATTCAGGTCCACCAGGGGGCTTTTGCCCAAGAGCTTCCACACGCCCTTCCGGGGACGGAAAGAGAAGGTAATGGGCAGAATCGGCCGGTCAAAGCTCACCGCATACTTAAATACCGCTTTTTTCAAGGGACGGATGTCGGGATAATAGAACCACATGGAACCTTCCGGGAAGAAATGGAGCCAGCTTCCCCGATCCAGCACCTCCTCCATGGCCTCCTTGAATTTGATCATGGGCCGAATGCTTTCTGTGGGAATGGGGATGCCCCCTGCCATGCGGATCAGGGGTCCGTTGGATCCCTCCAGATTGGTCTTCCAGGCGGGAAAATACCCCAGTCTTGGCCGCAAAGCCACCATGATGCAGATATAGTCCCACATAAATACGTGGTTGGAGATGGTAATCAGGCCATCAGCAAACAGGGCCTTGTGTTCCCGGAGCTTTTCCTTGCCGTGGATGCGAAGGCCATGCCGGGCCCACATCACCACCGGCAGGATGGTGTATTGGCAGATCCGCAGGAGTCCCCGCTGACACTGAAACCAGAGGCTTTTTTGCAGATAGGGGTAGTTTTCATCCAGATTCACATCCCGCAAATGCTTCACGGTGATCATGTGCTCATCGCTTTTTTCGGGATATACGTAGGGCAGGTCGTGTCGAAAATACATGGCGCACCTCTTTTATGGAAGAATGATATTGATTCTGCTGTTATTTGGCTCTTTTCACAATCAGATTCTCACTTTGCGGCAAAAAGCCCCCGGTCAAGCCGGTCCACAATGGCGGCAATGGCGTGGTGGTTGTTGCTCACCGTCACGTAGTCGGCCACCGCTTTGGCTTCGGCCACGGCGTTATCCACCGCAAAGCCGATTCCCGCCGCCCGAATCATGGATACGTCGTTGTTGAAATCCCCCACCGCAATGGTATTTTCGGGGGCAATGCCCAGGAGCTCCGCCATTTTCAAAAGGGCGGCTCCCTTGCTGACCCCCTTGGGCAGGATCTCGTAAAGCCAGCTTTCCGAACGGATGAAATCGAAATCGCAGGCCCTTGGATGCTCACGCAAAAGCTTTGCCAACACAGGAATCTTCTCCACATCCAGATGAGCGAATACGATTTTCATGATAGGTTCCTCAATCTCCTCCAAGCGGCTTAACCGTCTGGGCAGATTGCATCCCTTCCGAAAAACCTCCATGGCGGGGCTATCCTTATGGAAATATACCGCCTTTTCGGTGTTAGGCTGTATCCCCATATCGGGCATTTCCCGTTCCACCATTTCCACCAGCTCCTCCACCCCGGGGGCCAGATTGCTTTGCCAAAGGTATCGTTCCCCATCCCCATCGTACACCGCCCCGCCGTTGAAGCAGCCGTAGGGGGCATTGGGCCGGACTAACCGATAAATCTCTCCCGCCGTGGCGGGAACCCGCCCGGTGACAAAGGTAAAGAGTCCACCCTCCGACTTGAAGTAGGCAATGGCATCCAGGTTTTCCCTGGATACCTTCTTGTCATCCCCGTACAGGGTTCCGTCCAGGTCGGTGCAAAAGAGCATTCCTTCAAACTTTTTCAAGCAAACACTTCCTCTTTATTTCACGTAGAATGCCTTCATATCGGTGATTTTGTGCTCCCCATCGGCAGAATTCACCACCACTTCGTACTTGGAGGCACGCATGGGGCTGAATTTGCAGATCAGCTTGTGCCCCACCGTCTTCCCCTCAAACACCTGGATCTTCTTATTTTTGTAGAGGGGCAGATAGGCATACACCGAGAAGGAGGTGATCTTCTGTCCATCCCTCAAATCCTCGCAGATCACCAGAGTATTGGAAAGCCGCCCCGCCTCCGGCATGGCCCAGGCAGGAGCATCCGCCTCCCGGTGGGAGATCACATAGCGATCCTCCTCCCGCACCGGATCGGTGTAATCCAGGGGACTTCCGTAGGCCTTTTGGATCAGCTCCCCAAGCTCCAGGAAACGCTTGGTATCCGCTTCGGGCAGGAGTCCCCGGTTGTCCGGGCCGATGTTCAAAAGGAAATTGGAGCCGTGTCCCACCGACATTTCGTACATACCGAAAAGCTCTTCGGCAGACTTCAGGGTATCCTCGTTCAAATCGTAAAACCAGGTATTCCGGATCTTGCAATCGCACTCGGCGGGCAGGAACATGGCGGCAGACAGGCTTTGCTCGGTTTTGGCAAGCTCGGAAAAATCGGTTTTGTTCACCACCAGGGGGTTATGGAGGGAGGCATAGCCGTCCTCGTTGCCCACCCAGCGCACGCCGGGGCTCCATTCGGGGTCGCAGAAGGTCAGAATATCGGGCTGGAGCCGGTCGATTTCCGAAACGATCCGGGCCTTGTCAAATTCATGCCCCTCCGACCCGCACCCGTCGAACCACAGGTAGTCGATCTTGCCATAATTGGTCAGGAGCTCTCCGATTTGATTGATGAAATAGTCGTCGTATTCCCGGGCGTTTTGGAAATCGATGGCATACTTTCCCCACTGGGCCGGGGAGTAGTAAAGCCCCACCTTCACCCCCACCTTCCGGCAGGCGTCCACGAATTCACGCACCACGTCCCCCTTGCCGTCCTTCCAGGGGGTTCCCGCCACGCTGTAGGCCGAATACTTGGTGGGCCACAGGGCGAACCCGTCGTGGTGCTTGCAGGTCAAAATGGCGTAGGTGGCGCCTCCCGCCTTTGCGGTACGGACCCAGCTTTCGCAGTCCAGTTCGGTGGGGTTGAAGCCCTCCAGGGGCATTTCCTTCCCGTCCCAATCCCGGTGCCCCGGGAAGAAGGAACGGATACCAAAATGGAAGAATACGCCGAATTCCCAATTTAAAAAGTCAATTTTTCTTTCAAAGCTATTCATACTCTCTCCCCCTCAGATTCGATAGAAAGCCACATGTGCATCACGTTCACCCGTTCCCTGTCGTAGGATTCGGAAAATTGGATCAGCATACGATTTTTTCCATGCCAATCCTTCAGCACAAGATTATTGGAATAGTAGCAGGCACAGGGGTAGGAAAGTGATCTGACAGCGCTGCCCTCGTCCCAGATTTCCCCATCCCTGGAGGTATACAGAACAAAATGCATCAAATCCGCCGACCGGCCGTGGGCAACAAATATCCCGTCGATCTGGTTGATCTGGGGATTGCGCAGGCCCTTTTTGACTTCGCATTGGGTGGCCTTGCCCCAGCTTTTCCCCATGTCGGTGCTGACTACATGATCAATTTTCGACTCGTCTCCCCGGTTGTAGGCATACACGTGGAGGTTACCCTGCTCGTCAAAGATCATGGCCCCATATCCCCGCATCTCGTTGGGGATGGGCACCACGCAAAGCTCCCGGAAGCTTTCTCCGTCATCACGGCTTTCAAAAATGCGGTAAAGATGTTCCTCATTCCAGCCGCAGAAGTCCCCGGTGCCGTCGTTACAGAATTCCAGGGCATAGATCACCCCATCGCGGTAGCAGGCATCGTAGACCCGCCCCTTGAAGCCACACATTTCCCGGGGTTCGCTCCAGCTTTTCCCCCCGTCCCGGCTGATGACCACCATGGGGGTGTCCCAGGGCTGGCAAAGAGCATGGGCATCGTTGCGCAGGCAGATAGCTACAATGGCGCCGCTGTCGGTTCCCACCGCCTTTTCCACCGAGATCACGTGCACCCCATCCAAAAGAGCTTCCATGGAGTAGGGAAACTGGCAAATCTCCGAAAAGGTCTCCCCGCCGTCCTCCGACAGCCGGTACTCCACAAAACCGAAGGTAGAGTGGCCGGTGTAAATTTTAGCCGAGCTGTTGGCGTTAAAGTCGATGACCCGTCCCGGCGCATACTCCACCATGGCATGGGTCATGTGCCCGCTTCTGCCCCGGGACTGATTGTCCACGTACAGAGTGGGCTCCGAAAGGGCTACGCTGAACCCGTCACGCAAAATCTTCATACACATATCCCTCCTATGGAAGTCTGTATTGGTATCATGATAGCATATTCCATGCCAAAAAAGCAAGATCAAAGGCGGATTTGCTTTCCCGTTATTATCATTTCCTACTTCCCAAGCCGTTGCTCCCCCGCAGAATATCCCGGGCTTGTACCGTATCCCAAAGACACCCATTCGGATGTCTTTGGGATACAGTAAAAGCAGAGAAAATGGACAAAAACAAAAAGTAGTCATAGCGAATCCGCTATGACTACCCGATATGGCAGGTTGTAATGATTTGGATTCCAACACCGAAAACGATCAGAATAATTTCTTGATGTCGTCAAAGGTTTCGTTGTATCCCTTCAGCAGGAAATTCAGGTCCATACTAAACCAGAATACCTCTGCCCCAAGCTTTTTATAAATCTCTGCCGCATTTGCGTCGTTGCAATAGATTCCGCAGGATTTTTTGTAGGATTTGCAAACGTCAAAAACCTTTTTGAACCACTTCTGGCAATTTTCGCTCAAGGTGTCACCCGGCTCACCGATCATAATCGAAAAATCATAGGGGCCCACAATAATGGATGCAATCTGGTCTCCGTAAGTCTCTAACATAGCCGGAAGATTTTCAAGCCCCTTAGGGGATTCTATTTGAATGATCAAATGGCGATTTTTCTGAAAATCCTCCATGGTTTCGTCTTTTCTCAGCAAAGCGTGTCCGCCATATCCCGTTTTGCCCAAAGGATAGATACGAATGGCATCTACCGCGGTCTTTACCTGCTCCAGGGTTTCCACCCGGGGGACCATAATCGCATCTGCACCCATATCAATGGCGCGGGCAAAATACGGATATTCGATGGAGGGTATGCGAACCACGTTGGGAAGTCCCATGAGACGGGTCACCTGCAGGAGGGGCACCAAATTCTCGGTATTGTAAATGCCGTGCTCCATGTCAAACAGCATAAAGTCCAAATCGTCTCTGTACAGTTTTTCAAGCATAATCGTGCTGTGGGTAACCGTCATTTGCGTGCCGAAAATCGGCTCACAGTTTTTGAATTTTTTGCTCAGAATCTCGTATTTGTTCATAAGTACCTCCCGAATTTTGGAATGACTTCTTGTTTCATTATACTATGCAGCCCCGAAAAAAGCAAGGTGTATGAAACGGAGAGAACAGGCAAAATCGCACCTGACTGATCTCCGCCGAGGTGTTGCAGTAGAATACATTTCCAGGCGGCCGACATAAATAATGCCCCGCCAAAGCGGGGCATCCACGAACAAAAAATGAACGGAGATAACGAAGTCCGTTATCTCCGCTCGACATGGCACGTCGCACCGATTTAGATATTCATCCTTTCGCAATGGCTTTAATACTTTTTCTTTAAAATAAAGAACGATACCCAAAACAGCACGAGCATTAAGCATACTGCGCCACCCGAAGCCATACACAGCAAATCTTGGTTCAAAAGTTTAAATACGATAGTGCTCAGGGCGCAGATGATAATAAACAGGTAACCCGCCCAAGCCCAGGCTTTGTTGCGAATAAAGTGAAACCGTTCATCAGTTTCGGCAACTTCTCTTTTTTCTCGGTAAGTCTCACTCCTGCTCAAACGGTAACTGCGGAGCAGACGCACAATACCAACGACCATCAAAGCCGAACCCATACCGCTCCAAAATTCGTCTAGAGTTTCCAGGCAGCTCAGAACGGCAAAAACAAGACCAAGCAAAAGCCAGATCACACCAAAAATAACATCTTTTTTCTTCATATTATTCCTCCTCAAAAACGAAGACCTCTTCAATGGTCCTCTCAAAGAACGTTGCAATTTTATGTGCTAAAAGAATAGAAGGGTTGTAGCGTCCGTTCTCCAAAGAACTGATCGTTTGCCGGGAAACGCCCATAGCTTTGGCAAACTCCTCTTGGAGGATCCCCTTTTCCTTACGGATAGCTTCTATTTTGTTTTTCAAAAAAATACCCCCTGAAAAGATATTTAAGACGTAAAGTTCGCTTTACATCCTAAATATAACATAACATCGGTTAAATGTCAAGTAGGCTTTACATAAAAATCGCAAAATCTGCCCTTGATATCTATTGAATATAGTTTAAGTCCTCCCCAAAGGTCGTTTTCGGGAAATGATATCTTTTAAATTTCACCTTAAAAAAAGGCATGAAAAAACCCAGAAACCGTTGTGGTTTCTGGGTTTTCCGAACCGATATCTTTTTCGGTTCGCAATGTTGGCAAGTTGCGCCGAAAAAGATATCATTCATAAGAAATATATTTTGTGGTGTATCCCAGTCCGGCAAAATAAGTATTGATCAATGTTTTTATTTCTTTTATAGTAGCTTTGGCAATTTTACAGGATTTGGGATAATCCCAAGAATCAATAGGATCGATTTCAGCCATTCTCAGTTCTTCATTTAATTCAACTGAAATCCAAAGTCCGTGGTCTTCCCATTTAAATAAATATAGCCATCTTCAAAAAGAATGTCCCTATGCTTCATTTTTTCGAGGCGTTTTTTATATTCTTATCATCTGACATGAGTTCTTTCTTCATGGTTTTCCAAAAATCCCACAGGCTCTGTTCGGGATCCATGTCTTTGATGGGGTCAAGCATATCCGGTGAATCGGCAAACGGAAACTTGTTATCAAACAAGTATTGTCGAACGATCTTTATGCCTCGGTTCTTTACCGGATATTGAAATCCCGTATACGGCATTCGCATACTGTCGAATGTACAAACTTGTTTTTCTAAATCCACCACACACGGAAGTATCGCAGTATCGAACCCGTCTCCACCATTTTTGCAAACCACATCGAATAAACCATTTCTCAATTTCTCATCCGCTCGCCTTGCATATATCACGATTAGGGTAACACGGTTTAATAGAGAACTCTTTTGAGATTTATCAAGAAAACGATGCTTCTTTTTCCCTTTTAATACCTTTGAGTTCGCCGTGGCAGAATTAACGATCAGCTGGTATTGGTTTTTATCCAAGAAATCAATATGGTATGTCGCAATAATCTTCTCGATACCGCTTGAATAAATCGTCAGGGGAGCATGGCTCTTGTATCGAAGTGTTTCAGGGCGCGGCGAGATCGCTATTGGCTCACACTTTTGACCAAATCGAGAAATTCTCTTTTCGACCTTTTTGGCAGAAAAAGACTGGGGTAATACAAACTGTTTTCTTGCAGTGTTATGACAATGCAACATGGCCAATCCAACATCCATTGCCATCAACAAAACAAAGTTCTTAATTAGATATATCAAAAGGCCGACTGCTAAGCCTATCCCGACAATACCCTTAATCGCTTCGGGAACAAATTTTAAATTCGCCACGATTATAATGGGAGCAATAAATCCACCAAGCACTACTACATAAACAAGAATCCTGCATAGCAAGGCATTTTTTAATTTTGGAGATTTCAAAAAACTCACCTCGGTTCGACAAAACTTACGATTTAAGTATAACATAAGACCGCCATAATTTCAATTATCATAGTTCAAGGCCTCCCCGAAGGTCGTTTTGGGGAAATGATATCTTTTGAATATCGCTTTGAAAAATGGCACGAAAAAACACACTCGTTAATACAATGAACTACCGAAAGCAGAAATGGTGCATTTTATTCCATTAAAACAAGGATGGAAAAGAAAGCTTGTTCTTTTAATGGAATAAAAATATTTTCTGAAGACCTCTTGACAAAATTACCACAACTGTATATAATTTGCATATACAGTATTAACAGAGGTGATGACGTGAATATTTTAATCGACAATAAAAGCGGTGAACCGATTTACAATCAGATATATTCTCAAATAAAGAATCAGATCATAAGCGGTGAGTTGAAAGAAGATGAGATGTTACCGTCTATACGAGGACTTGCAAAGGATCTGATTCTTTATTTGAGAATATATC